>JAWVGD010000423.1:0-3918 GCA_033855515.1 Baekduia sp. | reverse complement strand
GCGATCGCCCCGGTCGCCGGCGGCTACAAGGCGCTGCCCCCCTGCACGCCCAAGCAGCCCGTCTCGGTCTTGGAGATCCACGGGACCGCTGACAGCGTCGTGCCCTACGGTGGCGTGCCGCCGGACTACGCCGGAAGCGTCACGCGGTACCTGCGGGGATGGCTGGGCATGGACGGCTGCCACGGGAAGGTCCAGCGCTCGACGGTCAACGCCAAGACCCAGCGGCTGCGGTGGACCGGGTGTTCCGCTGGGACGACCGTCCAGCATCTCCGCCTGTTCGGCGCTCCGCACACGTGGCCCGGGGCCAACCCGAGCGATCCGTGGCCGGCGGCGCAGGAGATGGTCTGGGACTTCTTCCAGTCCGTCGGCGCCCACGGCGCGCCGCGGCGCGGGTAGCCCCGCGCCCGCGGCCGGCCGGCCGGCGGCCGAGCCTCGCCTCGCCCTCAGTGCGACGTCCGCGTCAGCGCCACGACCCCGTCGTCGTACGGCGACGCCGCGTAGACGTCCGGCCCGGCAGCGACCAGCGCCGCCGGCGCGTTGACGGCGCCGGTCACCGCCGCGGTGTCCCGCACGCCGGTGATCGACCCCGCGCCGCGCGTCAGGCCCAGGGTGACGATGGTGTCGGCGGCGTCGGCGGCGACGTCGAGCTCCGAGCCGTCGGGCGTCACGAGCAGGGCGCGGGCGCCGCGCAGCGCCGGGGCCAGCCCGCAGCCCGGCTGGGGCAGCACCGAGACGCAGCCGATGACCCCCACGAGCGCCCCGCTGCGGCGGTCACGCCGCAGCGCGACGACCGCGCCGGGGTCGGCCGCGGCGACGTAGACGGTGGCCCCGTCCGGCGAGACGGCGACCGCGTCGGCGCCCTGCAGGCCCTCGGCCTTCATCGCACACCCCGACGACCGGCGCGGGTCGCCCACGCAGCCCAGCGGCGAAAGCGCGCCCGTGGTCCGGTCGCGGCGAAAGGCGACGACGGCGGAGCCCATGCGCGCCGCGACGTACAGCGAGTGCCCGTCGGGGCTCGCCGCCGCGGCGACCGCGCCCTCGAGCCCGGCGGTGCGCACGGCGCAGCGGGCCGTCGCCGAGCCGACGCTCTGGATGCACCCGCCGCGGCCCTTGACCGCGACGAGCCCGCCATCGCTGCGTCGCAGCGCCGCGACGCTGTCTGACCCGGAGGTCTCGCCGAACGACACCGCGTAGACGAAGTGCCCCGAAGGGTCACCAGCCAGCGCCGCCACCCCGCCGAGGGCCAGGTCCCGGGACGCGCACCCGGCCAGCGGCATCGCGCTGACGCACCCGGTCTGGTGGGTGCCGCGCAGCTCGATGACCGCTCGGTCGTCACGGGCGCCGACGTTCAACGCCCCGTCCGGTGTGGCCGACAGCGCGTCCGCGCCCCGCAGCCCCACGGCGTGCTCGCCACATGGCCGCTCGCCGGGCGGCTGCAGGCACCTGCCGCCCACGATCGCGCCCGACGGGAAGCGGCGCAGCAGCGCGACCGCGTCCTCGTCCGGTGATGCGACGGCGAGCCGGCGTCCGGTGGCGCCCGGGACCGCGAGGGCGCTGGCCCCCAGCAGGCCGGCGGCCGTGCCCGCGCACGAGCCCCCCGCGGACGCCGCGTCACGCACGCACCCGGACGCGACGCCCAGCGGCATCAGCGGCGCCGACAGGTCGAGCGCGCGGGCGGGCGCGGCCAGGCCGAGGCCGAGCAGGATCAAGGCCGGCCCGGAGACGAGCCGGCGCGAGCGGGTGGTCACGCGTCCCATGCTGCCAGCGCCAGGGGCGGATCACGCCGGCTGGGCCGCGGGCCGGCGTGCCCCGCCGCCCGCGCGCTTACGATGCTTCGCGGTGCGTCGCCTCCCCGTCGTCTTCCTCGCGCTGCTCACCGCCTGCGCGTGCGGCATGGTCATGTCCGCGACGGTGTCGGCCTCGGTCCCGCCTGCACGCGCCGCCCAGGCGTGCGACCGGACCCTCCCGGTGGGCAGCGCACCGATCACGATCCGCAGCGGCGAGCTCGACCGGACGGCCATCGTCCACGTGCCTGCCGGCCTGCCGGCGGGCCCGGTCCCGCTCGTGCTGGTTCTGCACGGCGCCGGCCAGCAGGGCGCGGTCTTCGAGGCCGACACCGGGTTCTCGACGATCGCGGACGCCGAGGGCTTCGTCGCGGTGTATCCCGACGCGCGGCCCGGCGCCGGCGGCCGGCCGTTCTGGAACATCAACGACCGCGAGGCCGGAGCCGCCGACGACGTGGGCTTCCTGCGCGACCTCCTCGCGACCGTCGCCGCGCAGGCCTGCACGGATCCGGCGCGCGTATTCGCGACCGGCATGTCCAACGGCGGGAGCATGACCGCGCGGATCGGCTGCGAGCTCTCGGACGAGCTCGCCGCGATCGCCCCGATCAGCGGCGGCTACGGAAGCCAGCCGGCCTGCACGCCGATCCACCCCGTCTCGGTCCTGGAGGTCCACGGCACGCTGGACGCCGTGGTGCCGTACGCGGGCAAGGCGGGCGGGTCGGGCGCGGTCATGCCCTACCTCGGTCGCTGGGCGGCCTGGGACGCGTGCCGGACCCGGCCGTGGAGCCACCTCATCGCGCCGCGCGTCATGCGCCTGGACTGGCGCGGCTGCGCCGCCGGCACCGCGGTCTCCCATCTGCGCATCGGCGGCGGCGTCCACCAGGTGCCGGGCGGGTCCCCGCCCGAGCCCGGTCCGGCCTCCCCCCTCTCGGCGCCGCTGCTCATCTGGCGCTTCTTCGCCACGCACGCGCGCCAGGGCTAGCCCGGCGGGCCGGGCCGGGCCACCGGGGCCCGCGGCAGGCCCCGCGCCGCCGTCCCCAGGCGCGATACTCGAGCGGGTGCTCGCGGACCTCAACGGCCTCAGCCGCGCGGTGGGCCATTTCTTCTCGAGCCTGGCCGGCCTGCACTGGATCCCGCTGTTCGTGGCGCTCGGCTTCTACGCGGTGAACCTGCTCGCCCGCTCCCGCGGCTCCTTCAACGTCCTGCGCGCCGCCTACCCGGACCAGCGCTTCCGGTGGCGCGAGGTGGCCGGCGCCTACATCGCCGCCTACGGGGCCAACGGCGTCATCCCGGCACGGCCCGGTGACCTCATCCGCCTGGTGCTGCTGCACCGGACGGTCCCGACCTCCACGTACCCGACGCTCGCCGCCAGCTTTCTCGTCGAGAACATCTTCGACACCGCCATCGGCCTCGTGGTCCTGCTCTTCGCCCTCACCCAGGGCGTGTTCCCCAAGCCGCCGGACTTCTCGAAGCTCGGGGCCTTCGACCTGTCCTACCTGGCCGGTCATCCGCGGCTGCTGCTCTTCGTCATCACCGCCACGGCCGTCGCGCTGCTCGCGGCCTTCGCCGTCCTGTCGGCGCGGGTCAAGGCCTTCTGGCTGCGCGTGCGGCAAGGGTTCTCCATCCTCGCCGACCGTCGCCGGTACCTCCGCGAGGTCGCCGCGCTGCAGTTCGCCGGCTGGCTGGCACGTTTCATGTGCTACTGGTTCATGCTCGACGCGTTCGGCATCGGCGGCAGCGTCCTCAACGTGATGCTCGTCTTCGGCGTCAGCGTCGTGGCGTCGCTGATCCCGCTGACACCCGGCGGGGCGGGCGTCCAGCAGGCGCTGCTGGTCACGGTCTTCGCCGGCTCGGCGAGCGCCGCGACCGTCGCCGCGTACTCCGTCGGCCAGCAGATCGCGATCGCCGCCTTCACGTTCGCGCTCGGCCTCGCCGCCGTCGTCGGGATCTTCCACTTCCGGTCCTTCAAGGACGTCATCCGCGCCGGCCGCCAACAGCAGGCGTCCGCGGGTCAACGCTGAGCAACTACGGCGTGCCCCGCAGGGACCGAATCCCCTGAGAACGCTGAGGGCTCGACGGACGCCTCACCAGCATGGACCAGGAACTCTGACCTCTCGCATGAACCGCTGGGGGC
>JAWVGD010000422.1:0-8135 GCA_033855515.1 Baekduia sp. | reverse complement strand
CGGCGCGGCGGGCGGCCGGGTGACGTCGTCGGTGTCCAAGAAGACCGACTACGTCGTGGCCGGCGACTCGCCGGGGGCCTCGAAGGTCCAGAAGGCCGAGCGCCTGGGCGTGGCGATGATCGACGAGGCGGAGCTGCTGGCGCTGCTGGACGGATGAGGCGGCACGCCGCCCGCGGTCAGCCGTCGAGGCGCGCGATCGCCGCGACCATGCGGTCCTCGATGCCCTTGGCGCAGGACGTGCAGACGCGGTTCTCGAGGAGCGAGAACGCGACCTTCGCGCCCCCGGTCGTCGTGCAGTAGCCCGAAAGCGCGCTGACCCCGATGAGCGTCCCGGTCTTCGCCTGGCAGCGGCCGGCCGCCGCGGTCCCGCGCATCCGGTAGCGCAGCGTGCCCGACGTGCCCGCCACCGGCAGCGAGCGGACCCAGGTCGCGGCGGTGTCCTGGCCGATCATCCGCTGCAGCAGCCGGACGACCTGGCGCGCGGTCGTGCGGTCGCTGCGCGAGAGCCCCGAGCCGTCCACGAGCTTGGGGTGCACGCCGAAGGCCGCGAGCTGCTCGCGCGCGACCGCGAGACCCGACGCCGTGCTGCCGCCTGCGCCGAACCGTGCGCCGACGGCCTTGGCGAGCATCTCGGCGTAGAAGTTCTCCGACGGGACGTTCGTCGCCGTGATGAGGTCGCCGATGCTGGGGGAGGCGAACGTCGCCAGCGGCTCGGGGTCGCCGGCGGCCGCGGCCGCGCTCGCCTGCGCGCCGCCCGGCGTGACGCTCCCGGCGGCCGTGCCGCCCGGCGTGGTCGTCGTCGCCGGGGCGGTCGTGGTGGCGGGCGTCGGCGTGACCGGGATGCCCCCGCCGTCCAGGGCGCCGGGGAGCGTGCCGGCTCGGGGCTTGCGGTCGTAGGTGATGTCGCGCGCCTTCAGCAGCGCGGCGAGCTTGGTCGCCGCGGCGCGGGCCGGGCTGCCGTCGCCGGAGCGCCCGTGGCGCCACGACAGCGCGCTGAGCCAGCCGCCCAGGTCGCTGTCGGGCCGGTAGCCCGAGTCGGGCCCGCCGCGCAGGGTGTCGAACAGCGACTCGTCGCCGACGACCGCGCCGGCGACCCGGGTCACGCCCTGGGCGGCGAGCTGGTCGGCCAGCGCCGACAGCCCCGTGTCGCCCAGCGTCGGGTCGCCGCCGCCGACGAGATACAGGTCGCCGCGCAGGACCCCGCCCGCGTCGATCGTCGTGCCGGGCTGCGCCTGCAGCGTGGTCGCGAGCGCGCCGCCGGCCCCGAAGCGCAGCAGCGCGGTGGCGGTGGTGAAGAGCTTCTCGTTGGAGGCCGGTGCGAGGGCCAGGTTCTCGCGGTAGGCGTAGAGCGGCTGCCCGTCGGCGAGGTTGACGACATAGGCCCCCGCCGACGTCCCTAGGCGGCCCTGGAGCTTGGCCAGGGTCGTGCGCAGGCCGGCGCGGTCGACCGCCTGGGCCGCCGGAGCGGCCAGGGCGAGGCTGAGCAGCGCGAGAAGCGCGAGCAGCGGCAGGAGACGGCGGCGCACGACGGCCGAGGGTAGCTGGCCGCCCGGCCAGCTTGTCGCACCGGATGTGCGACTACCATTCCGTTATGGGCAAGGTCGTCAAGCTGGACTCCGTGGCGCAGCCCAAGGCGGGCGGGCGCCGGCGACGTACCCCCCGCTCCAAGACCGCCCTCGTCCTGGGCGGGGGCGGCTTCACCGGCGGCGTGTACGAGATCGGCGCCCTACGGGCGCTCGACCTGCTTTCGGTCAACCGCACCGTCAACCAGTTCGACGTGTACGTCGGCACGAGCGCCGGGGCGTTCGTCGCCGCGCTGGCGGCCAACGGCGTGACGCCCGAGGAGATGATGCGGGTCGTCAACCAGCAGGTCCCGACGCCGTTTCGTGACATCGACCTGGGCCAGCTGCTGCGCCCGAACATCGTCGAGTTCGCTCGCAAGGGCATCGCGCTGCCGTGGAGGGCGGTCTCGGTGCTGCGCGAGCTCGCGCCCCAGCTCGGCCAGGTCTCGATCATGGACTTCGCGCTCGGGCTGGCCGAGGGGCTGCCGTCTGGCCTGTACTCGGGCTCCGGGCTCGAGTCCTACATGCGGGCGGTGCTCTCGGATCCCGACCGCACCGACGACTTCCGGCTGCTGGAGAACGAGCTGTACCTCGCGGCGACCGACCTCGACACGTGCGAGCGGATCGTCTTCGGCGCCAACGACTGGGACGACGTCCCGATCTCCACCGCCGTGCACGCCTCCACGGCGCTGCCGATGGTCTACAAGCCCGTGCGTGTGCGCGACCGCGAGCTCATCGACGGCGGGATCGTGTCGACCACGAACCTCGACATCGCGGTCGAGGCGGGCGCGAAGTTCATCGTCGTGGTCAACCCGCTGGTCCCGTACGTCAACGAGTTCCAGGAGCGGGTGGGCACGCTGCTGGGCTCGCGGCCCCGGCACGTCAGCGACATGGGCCTGCCGCAGATCGGCTACCAGGCGTTCAAGTTGATGGCCTACCAGCGCCTGCACGAGATGGCCAACCAGTGGGAGGAACGCTACCCGGGCGTGGACATCGTGCTGATCGAGCCCGAGCCCAACGACGAGCTGATGTTCCAGACCTCGATGATGAACTTCACCAAGCGCGTCGACATCGCCCGCCACGGCTTCCAGTCGGTCACGCTGAAGCTCGCCGGCGACTACGACAACTTCCACGAGATCTGCGACCGCCACGGCATCGAGATCTCCGCGACGCGCGTGCGCAAGGTCGTCAAGCACTTCTCCGCCGAGCAGGAGAAGACTCGGGCCTGGCGCAAGATCCTTGAGCAGACCACTGGGACGTTGCTGCGACAGTCGGGGTCTTCCTCCTAGCGCAACTTCGCGCCCGGCGCGGTGTCCCTTCGGGCGCATGCGCCCATTGCTGATCCTGCTGAGCGTCGCGCTGGCGACGAGCCTGGCGACCGCCTCCGCGGTGCTCGCGGCCGAGCCGCCGGCCGCCACCACCGGCGCGGCCAAGGACGTCGGGGAGACGCAGGCGACGCTCACCGCCACGGTCGACCCGAAGGGCTCGGCGACCAGCGTGCACTTCGAGCTCGGGACCAGCACCTCCTACGGGCTGCAGTCGGCGGCCAAGGACATCGGCAACGGCACGACGCCCGTCACCGTCGAGATCCCCGTCCAGTCGCTCAGCCCGTCGACGACCTACCACTTCCGGGTCGTCGCCACGAGCCTCGCCGGGACCTTTCAGGGCGCCGACGCGACGCTGAAGACGGCGACGCCGCCGGTCGCACCCACGCGTCCGGCGGCCAGCACGGGCGGCGTGCGCGACGTGACGCCGTCGTCGGCGACGCTGACCGCGTCGGTCAACCCGCACGGCGCGGCGACGAGCACGCGCTTCGAGTACGGCACGACCACGGCCTACGGCGCCACGACGGCGGCCACCGACGTGGGTGCGGGGACCCGGACGGTCGCCGCGTCCGCGACGACCGGCGCCCTTCAGGCGGGCAAGCGCTACCACTACCGCGTCGTGGCGGTCAACGGCGCCGGGACCTCCCGGGGCGGCGACCGCACGTTCACCGCCGCCACGACGCCGACCGCCGCGACGCTCAGCGCCGACAAGGATCCCGTGACCTACGGCGGCTCGGTGGTGCTGAGCGGCAAGCTGGACGGCTCGCGCCGCTCCGGCGTCCGCGTGCGGCTGCAGACCACGGTCTTCCCGTTCGACTCGCCGTTCGCCGACAAGGGCGCCGCCGTCAAGAGCAGCAGCACGGGGACCTACACGTTCACGCTGCCGGTCACCGCGACGATGCGGGCGCTGGTGGTCGCCGACGGCGCGCCGTCGATCCTGAGCAGGCTCGTGGTGATCCGCAGCGCGGCGCGCGCCGGGATCACGTCGGTGACGCGCAGCGCCGACGGGCGCACGGTCACGGTGTCCGGTCGCGTCATCCCGGCGACCGCGCAGGGCATCGCGGCGCTGCAGCGGGAGGGCTCCGGCGGCCGCTGGGTGCCGCTGCGCCGCGTGCACGTCGGCAGCGACGGGCGCTACACGGTGCCGCTGCGGGCCCGCCGGCAGGCGATGACCGTCCGGGCCGTGGGGCTGACCCACGACGGCGGCGCGCACGTGCGTGGCGTCAGCCGCACGGTGCGCATCGGCGCGCTGCGGTAGCGCGTCCTAGAGCGGCATCTTGCCGCGGCCCTTGCGGCCCGCGTGGGCGCTCTTGTTGACGGCCTTCTGGCTGGTCTGAAACGGCTTGGCGAACCACTTGCCGAGCTTGCCCGGCGCCTTGGAGCCGCCACGCGCGCCGAGGCCGAACGCCTTGTTGGCGCCTCGCTGAGGGTGCGACGAGAGCCGCGGTGCGAGGAAGGCCAGGATGGCCAGGATGATGCAGAGGACGATGACGCCGGCGATGAGCATGCACAGGGGTTACCCGCGAGCGGCGTCCAACGCTCGCACGAACCGCTCGACCTGCTCGGGATGCGGCGGCACCGTCACGCGCACGCGGTCCGGCGCTCCGACGCCCGTGCCCGTCTGCACGACGATCCCGGCGCGCTCCAGCGCCGTCGCCAGGTCGGCGGCGCCGTGGGGGCCGGGCGCCGGCAGCCACAGCACGTTGGCCTGCGAGGCGCCGACTTCGATGCCGCGCTCCTGGAGGGCGCCGGTGAGCGCGGCGCGCTGCTGCGCGATGGCCGCGACGCGCCGCTGCACCACGGGCTCGCCGTGGCGCACGGCCTCCAGCGCACCGGCCTGGGCCAGCTCGTTGACGCCGAGCTCGGGGGCGAGCTGCGCCAGCAGCGGCTCGGCGCCCGGGCCGCCCAGCGCGTAGCCGCAGCGCAGCCCCGCCAGCCCCCAGGCCTTCGAGAACGTCCGGAACAGCAGCGCGCGCGGGAAGTCCTCGAGCAGCGCGAGCGTGGCGTCGAGCGGCTCGGCGTCGGCGAAGTCGCGCAGCGCCTCGTCGACCAGGACCACGACGCGCCCGGGCAGCGCGCCCAGGAGCCGGCGCAGCTCCTCGACGCCGAGCAGCTCGCCGGTCGGGTCGTTGGGGTTGCACAGCACGACCAGGCGCGTGCGCCCGTTGACCGCAGCGAGGATCGCGTCGACCGAGAAGCCCGCGACCGGCACGGGATGGCCGCGGGCGTGCCGGGCCACCACCGGATACAGCGGGTAGGACGGCCACGGGGTGATGAGCTCGTCGTCGGGGTCCAGCAGCGCGGTGGCCGCCTCCGAGATCAGCTGCGCCACGCCGTCGCCGACGACCAGCCGGCCCTCCGCGACGCCGTGGCGGTGAGCCAGCTCGGAGCGCAGCTCGCCGCTGGCGCGGTCCAGGTAGCGGTGCAGCCCGCGGCGCGCCGCGAAGGTGATCGCGTTGACGATCGCCGGCGGCGGATACTCCGGCCAGGTCGTGCGGGAGAGGTCCAGCGGCTCCTGGCGGGTGAGCTCCTTGGCGCGGCGCTCGGCGGCCGCCTCCCGGAGGCCGGCGTTGACCTCGTCCTCGGTGAGCCCTTCGAACTGCCGGTAGTACCCGAAGAAGCCCTTGCGCGCCATCAGCCGCCCTGGCCCGAGAAGCTCGAGGACCCGGGGCCGTTGATGAGCAGGAACCACAGCGTGAAGACGGTCGCGCAGATGACGGCGGTGATCGCGAAGACGCGGCCCATCGCGCCCTGGCGCTGGTCGATGCCGGCCGCGCGCCGCACGAGGATCCACGCGCGGTCGATGCGCTTGAGGACCATGAGGCCGCCGAACAGCACGCCGAGCAGGGCGGCGAAGCCGACGAGGATCCCGAGGCCGACGTTGTCGGTCCAGTACTGCACACGGGAGGCGATCCACAGCGAACCGGCGGGGATCGGGCCCCAGAACAGGAGGCTGATGAGGATCTCGAGCGCCAGCAGGAGGTGGGCGACGAGGCGGTCGCTGCGCCGGCGCGCCGCCGTGCCCGTCTCCGGCAGCGCGCGGTACTTCGTCGGCGCCGTTCCGGGACGGCGTCCGACGAACAGGCCGCCGTTGTCGGTGGGGTCCGTGCGCACGCCTACAGACTACGGCCTGGTCCTGGCCCGGCACCTGGCCTGACCCTGGTCCTCGTCCTGGCCCGGGGCCCGAGCTGCCAGCATGTCGGGCGATGACGCTCTCGATCCACGCGGAGATCCACGGGCTCGCGGGCCGGGCGGACGAGCTGCGGACGCTGCTGGCCGAGCACGCCGCGTCCCTGGCCGCGGCCGACGGCAGCCTCGGCGCCGCGGCCTACGAGCCGCTGGACGGCGACGCCGGCGAGTTCGTGCTGCAGGCGCGCTGGCGCGACGAAGGGGCGCTGCGCGCCCACTACGCCACCCCCGGCTACACGCACTACGCCGAGCGCGTGGGCGAGCTGCTCGCCCGGCCCAGCGACGTGCGCATCGCCTACGTCGAGCGCGAGGTCCACGCGACGGCCGACCTGTCGCAGGACCCGACGCGCCAGGGCTGAGCGGTCGCCCGCCCGCCCGCCGAGCGGCGGCTAGGAGTACAGGTCGTCGAAGAGCGGGGCGTACTTCTCGTTGACGACGTTGCGCTTGACCTTCAGCGTCGGCGTCAGCTCGCCCGTCTCCTGCGAGAGGTCATGGTCGAGGATCACGAAGCGCTTGACCTGCTCGACCTGCGCGTACTTCGCGTTGGCCTTGTCGAGCTCGGCCTGGATCAGCGCGCGCACGCGCGGCTCCTGCGCGAGCGCCGGGATCGACGTGTCGGCGATGGGCGGATCCTGCTGCCCGGCCCACGGGACGATCTCCTCCTCGTCGAGCGTGATGAGCATCACCGGGTAGGGCCGGCGGTCACCGTGCATCACGGCCTGGGAGACCCAGCGGGTCTGCTTGAGGTCGTTCTCCAGGTTGGCCGGCGTGAGGTTCTTGCCGCCCGCCGTGATGATGATGTCCTTCTTGCGGCCCGTGATGTACACGTAGCCGTCCTCGTCGACCGACCCGAGGTCGCCCGTGTGCAGCCAGCCCTCCTCGACGGCGCCGAACGACGCGTCGTCGTTGCGGTAGTAGCCGCGGAAGATGTTGGCGCCCTTGATGAGCAGCTCGCCGTCCGGGGCGATCTTGACCTCGACACCCGTCAGCGGCCGGCCGACCGAGCCGAACCGGTGCGCCTCCGGCCGCGAGCTCGTCGCCACCGTGGAGGTCTCGGTCATCCCGTAGCCCTCCATCACCGGGATGCCGCAGCCCCAGAAGAACTCCAGGATCTCGCGCGCGATCGGCGCCGCGCCGGTCACGGCCTCACGGATGCGGCCGCCGAAGAGGTTGCGGACGAAGTCGGCCTTGGGCTGCAGGTCGCCGAAGCGCTCGCGCAGCGCGTCGGGCACCGGCTCGCCGCGCGCCTCGAGGTCCTGGATCTCGCCGCCGACGGTCCGGATCGTCACGAGCTCCTCTGGCACGAGCTGCTGGCTGGCGAGCGTGTAGATCTTCTCGAAGATGCGCGGGACCGACGGCAGGTAGGTCGGCTTGACCTCCATCAGCTCGCCGACGATGGCCTTCGTGTCGCCGCCGTAGTAGGCGATGGCCGTCCCGACGTCGACCGCGGCGAGCTGGATGAGCAGCGCGAACGCGTGGGCGAGGGGGAGGAACAGGTAGACGAGGTCGTCGCCGCCCTCGAACAGCCCGCGGTCGGCGACCATGTCGAGCACCGAGCGGTAGTTGCCGTGGCTGAGGACGCAGCCCTTCGGCGGCCCGGTGGTGCCCGAGGTGTAGATGAAGGTGAACGGGTCCTCGGGGCCCACGGCGTCGGTGCGGGCCTGCAGCACCGACGGGTCGCCCTCGCGGCCGCGGGAGCGGACGCCGTCGAGCGAGATCGCGTCGCCCACCTCGCCCTTCGGGTCGACGACGACGATCGTGCGCAGCTGCGGCAGGCGCTCGCGCACGGCGAGGATCTTGCCCACCTGCTCGGCGTCCTCGCAGACGACCATGACCGACTCGGAGTTGCCGGCCACCCACTCGCACTCCTCGGGGGAGTTCGTCGGGTAGATCGGCACCACGACGCCGCCCGCAGCGGAGATCGCGAAGTCCGCGAACGTCCACTCCGGGCGGGTGTTGCAGAGGATGGAGACGCGCTCGCCGGGCTCGAGCCCGAGGTCGATCAGGCCCAGGCCGATCTCCCGCACGATCTCGCCGACGCGGGCGAACGTGATGTCCC
>JAWVGD010000421.1:0-2964 GCA_033855515.1 Baekduia sp. | reverse complement strand
CGTCATCCAGGAGCACAGCGCCACGCGCCTTCACTGGGACCTGCGCCTCGAGCACGGCGGCGCGCTGGCGTCCTGGGCGATCCCCAACGGGCTTCCGTGGGCCCCGACGGACAACCGCTTGGCCGTCCACACCGAGGACCACCCGCTGGAGTACCTCGAGTTCCACGGCGAGATCCCGAAGGGCAACTACGGCGCCGGGTCGATGACGATCTGGGATCAGGGCACGTACGACGTGCTCAAGTGGGAGCCCAAGAAGGTGGAGGTCGCGCTCCACGGCGAACGGGTCAGCGGGCGCTACGCGCTCTTCCCGATCGGCCCGGATCCCAAGGACTGGATGATCCACCGCATGGATCCGCCGGCCGACGCGGCGGCCGAGCCGATGCCCGAGCAGCTCGTGCCGATGCTGGCCAAGGCCGGCAAGGTGCCGGCCCGCGACGACGACTGGGCCTACGAGATCAAGTGGGACGGCGTGCGGGCCGTGTGCTTCAGCGAGCCGGGGCGCATGCGGTTCGTCACGCGCAACGGCAACGACGTGACCGCGCGCTATCCGGAGCTCGCCCGCCTGAACCGGGCGCTGAGCATGCACCGCGTGATCCTCGACGGCGAGGTCGTGGCGTTCGACGCCGACGGCAAGCCGTCCTTCGGCGCGCTGCAGGGGCGGATGCACCTGGCGCGCGACAGCCATGTGCGCCGGCTGGCCAAGGACAACCCCGTCACCTACATGGCCTTCGACCTCCTGTGGCTGGACGGCCACGCGCTGATGGACCGGCCGTACCTGGAGCGGCGGGCGGCGCTGCGCGGGCTCCTGGCCGACGGCGAGCGCTGGCAGGTCCCCGACCACGTCGTCGGCGGCGGGGCGGCGCTTCTGGCCGCCACGCGGGAGCAGGGCCTGGAGGGCGTCGTCGCCAAGAAGGTCGACTCGCCCTACGAGCCGGGCCGGCGCAGCGGCAACTGGCTCAAGATCAAGAACACCAACCGCCAGGAGCTGATCATCGGCGGCTGGCTGCCGGGGGAGGGGCGCCGCCGCGAGCGCATCGGCGCGCTGCTGGTCGGCGTCCGCGAGGAGGAGGGCCAGGGCCCGCTGCGCTTTGCGGGCCGGGTCGGCACCGGGTTCACCGACGCCGAGCTGGACCGGCTGGCCGCGCGGCTGGCGCCGCTGGTGCGCGACACCTCGCCCTTCGACGTGATCCCGCCCGGGGTGAAGATCCCGCGCGAGGCCGTGTGGGTCGAGCCCGAGCTGGTCTGCGAGGTCGAGTTCGTGGAGTGGACGCGCGACGGCATCCTGCGCGCGCCGTCCTACAAGGGATTGCGCGACGACAAGCCGGCGTCGCTGGTCGTCCGCGAGCAGGGCGTCGGCGGCGTGAAGTCCGCCGTCCTGGCCGAGGTCGGCGGGCGCCCGCTGAAGCTCACGAACCTCGACAAGGTGCTCTGGCCCTCCGGCCACACCAAGGGCGACCTGATCCGCTACCTCGTGGAGATGGCCCCGGTGCTGCTGCCCCACCTCGAGCACCGGCCGCTGACGCTCAAGCGCTACCCCAACGGCGTCGAGGGCAAGTACTTCTATGAGAAGCAGGCCCCCAAGCACCGGCCGGAGTGGGTGCAGACCGCGCCGGTCAAGCTGGAGCGGGGCAAGGTCATCAACTACGTCCTGGCCCACGACGTCGCGACGCTCGCGTGGCTGGGCAACCTCGCCGACCTCGAACTGCACACTCCGATGCACCGCGTGCGCGAGGACGGACGCGGCCTGACGGGACCGACGATGGTCGCGTTCGACCTCGACCCCGGAGCGCCCGCCGGGCTGCCGGAGTGCTGCCGCGTCGCGGTCGTCCTCGAGGGGATGTTCTCGCACCTGGGACTGCGATCGTTCCCGAAGGTCTCGGGCTCCAAGGGCCTACAGGTCTACGTGCCGCTCAACACGCCCGGGGTCACCTACGAGCAGACCAAGGGCTTCGCCAAGGCGGTCGCCGAGCTGCTCGAGTCCGAGGCCGGCGACCTGGTCGTCTCGCGCCAGACCAAGGCGCTGCGGCCGGGCAAGGTCCTCGTGGACTGGAGCCAGAACGACGTCAACAAGACGACGGTCTGCGTGTACTCGCCGCGCGCCAAGGAGCGCCCGACGGTCTCGGTGCCGCTCTCCTGGGAGGAGGTCCACGGCGCGCTGGAGGCCGGCGACGCCGGCGGGTTGATGATGGACATGAACGCCGTCCTGGCCCGCGTCGCCGACCAGGGCGACCTCTTCGCCGAGGTGCTGACGATCGTCCAGGAGCTGCCGGCGCGATAGTCGGCCGGCGACGTTCGTGGTGCCGACGGCTGTGCGAACATGCGTTCGTGTCAGACGCCGGATCCGCCTACAGCCGCTTTCAGCGGGCCCTCACGACGGGCAACCTCATGATCATCCGCGCCGCGGCGGCCGAGCTGCCGGCGATCCGGCTCGAGGACGCGCTGCACGTCTGCGTCCTGCTGCGCGACCGTGAGCCCGACCGCTACGAGCGCGCGGCGGTGCGGTGGATCGGGCGCTACTGCGTCGAGCGGGCGGATGCGACGCTCGACGACGTCGAGCACGCGCGGACGGCGTTCTCGATCATGCGCCGCGATCCCGAGCGGGCCCTGGGCATCCTGCAGACGCTGTGCGCCTGAACGCGCGATCAGTGCAGCGGCGCGGTCGCGCGCTCCAGGCCGCTGAGCTCGAAGACCCAGAAGTCCCGGCCGAGGACCGGGATCGACACGTTGTAGACGGGCACGTCGTCGATGCGGCCCTCGAACGTGCCGACGTGCGCGTGCCCGTGGAGGACCATGTCGGGCTCGTGCTGGGCGATCGGCGCCGCGAGCCGGTCGTTGCCGAGCATGGTCCAGATCGTCTCGGGCTCGCCGCGCAGGGTCCCGGGGGTGGGCGAGTAGTGCAGCAACACGATCCGCAGCGGGCAGTGGGCGACGGCCTTGAGGCCCTCGTCGAGCGCCGCGACGTCC
>JAWVGD010000420.1:0-5257 GCA_033855515.1 Baekduia sp. | reverse complement strand
GAGGTCGCCGTGGGTCATCGTCAGCGTCACGCCGTGGCGGGCGGGATAGGTGCCGGTGAAGATGCTTGCGCGGCTGGGCGAGCACATCGCGGTCGGGATGAACGCGCGCGAGAACGACATGCCGGTGCGGCGCAGCTCGGCGTCGTTGGGCGTCAGCGCGTCCAGCCACACAGGGTCGTCGGGCCAGTGCTGCGGGGCACGCTGCTGGTCGGTGACGAGCAGGATCAGGTTCGGCGGGCGGTCGGCCATGTCAGTCCCTGGGATCGCGGTCGGGGCCCGACAGGGCGGGGATCACGTGCAGCAGCAGGTTGCGGCCCGTGGTGAGCAGGAGCGCCTCGGTCTCCGCGCGGGAGCGCTCGCCCAGCAGCCAGGTGCGCGTCGCGGCGATCGTGAACTCCGAGAAGCAGCGCAGAGCGAATCGCGCCTCGGGCGTGTCGTCGAGGAGGTCGCTGTTGGCCCGCAGCGTGACGTCGATCCCGTGCTCCTTGGCGGCGAGGACGAGGGCGTGGATGTCGGTGTCGCTCGGGTCGAGCGGGTGGCCGACGAGCGCCATCCAGGTCTCGCGGTGCTCGGCGATGACGTCGAGGCTGGCGGCGAGGTTGTGGGCGGTGCGCTCCTCGAACGGGACCTCGGGGCCGGCGGTGCGCGCGGCGCTCAGCGCGGCGGCGCCGTCGGCCGCGACGGCGAGGAAGACGCCCCGGATCCCCCCGAAGTAGTGGTGCACGAGCGAGCGGGCCACGCCGGCCTCAACGGCGATCTCGGCCGTCGTCACCGACAGGTAGGGCCGCAGCGAGAAGAGGTGGCGCGCGGCGTCGACGATCTCCTGGCGGCGGTCGTCGGGCGCGAGGCGGCGGCGCCGCGGGCCGGCCGGCTTCGGCGTTTGGGCGGGCATCGGCCCAACCATAGTGACTTAGTTGACGCACGTTCCAATAGTTGTTGTAATGCTCGCCAGCAGCGGCCTGGTCACCGCTCGCGGCGTTGTCGTGCCGCCCCACTCGTCAGGAGATGCCGTTGCCCCGCTCGCTCGAGCAGCGCCGAGTCGCCGTAGGCGTGCGGAGGTCCGGCGCGCTGCTCACGTGCGCGGTGGCGCTGCTCGGGGTGGCGCCCGGCGCCGCCCGGGCCCGCGCCGGCGCGATCGCGGTCTCGCCCGCCGACGGGACGCCGGACGCCAACCCGGCGACGCAGATCAGCCTGCTCGGCATCGCGCCGGCGCGGATCGACTCGGTCCGCGCGGTCGGGGCCCGGACGGGCCTCCACGCCGGACGGCTGCGGGCCTACTCGGGCGGCCGCGGCGCGTCGTTCCTGCCGCGCGCCCCCTTCGCCGCGGGCGAGCGCGTGGCGGTGGTCGCACGCATCCGCGGCCGGCGGGCGGTCCGGACGTCGTTCACGGTCGCCCGGCTCGCCGCGGTCCCCCCGGTGCTCAACCTGCCCGCGACGCAGCCCGACAAGCTCTCGCACTTCGCCTCGCGGCCGGACCTGCTCGCGCCGCGGATCACGGTCAACCTCGACAACTCGAGCTCGAGCGCGTCGACGTTCCTGACGCCGCTGCCCTCGCCGGTCATCCATCCGGGCAGCGCCAACACGGTGAGCATCTCGCCGGTGGGCCCCGGCGGGCCGATGATCGTCGACGCCCACGGCAGGTTGGTGTGGTTCCGGTCGTTGACGGCACCCGATGTCGCGGCGAACCTCGCGGTGCAGCGATACCGCGGCAAGCGCGTGCTCACGTGGTGGCAGGGACCGGTGACGGCGCAGGCCTTCGGGCTCGGGAAGGCGGTGATCGCCGACACGTCGTATCGCACCATCGCCGAGGTCCACACCGGCAACGGGTACGCGATGGACATCCACGAGCTCGCGCTCACCGGCGGTGGGGACGCGGTGGTCACCGTCTACTCGCCGGTCCTGGTCCACCTGCCGGGCACGCCGGCGGGCAAGCTCGCCCCGGTGCTCGACGCGATCGTCCAGCAGATCGACATCCCGACCGGCCTCGTCGTCTGGGAGTGGCACGCGCTCGGCCACATCCCGCTCGCCGAGTCCTACGCGACCCCGGAGAACAGCGCGTCCAACGACGCGTTCCACATCAACTCGGTCCAGCCACTGAAGGGCGGGCGGGTGCTGATCTCCGCGCGCGACACGTCGACGATCTATGAGGTCGAACAGTCCTCCGGCCGGATCGTGTGGAGGCTGGGCGGAAAGGCGAGCACGTTCCGCATGGGCGACGGCGCGCGCTTCTGGCTCCAGCACGACGCGCGGGCGCTGCCCGGCGACCGCATCAGCCTGTTCGACGACCAGGCCGGGCCGCCGCGCAAGGGCGCTTCGCGCGGGCTCATCCTCCAGCTGGATCACCGCAAGCGGACCGCGACGGTCGTGCGCTCGCTGACGCGCCCGCAGGACACGAGCGCGCAGAGCGAGGGCAGCTCGCAGCTGATGGGCGACGGGAGCGTCTTCGTCGGCTTCGGCTCCGCGGGCTCGTTCTCGGAGTTCTCGCCGAGCGGCCGCCTGGTCTTCGATGCCCAGCTGCCGGACGGGGACGGCAGCTACCGGACGGTCCGCGCGGCCTGGAGCGCGACGCCCACGACCCGCCCGTCCGCGGTCGCGCATCGCACGGACGCCACCAGCGTGAGCGTGGCGATGTCCTGGAACGGCGCGACCGGGGTCGCGCGCTGGCAGGTGCTCGCCGGAACCGACGCCTCCGCGCTCACGGCGACGGCGGACGGCCCGCGGACGGGCTTCGAGACCACGCTCGCGGTCCCGACCGCGACCGCGACGACCCTCGCCGTCCGTGCCCTCGACGCGCACGGCAAGGTCCTGGCGACCTCGGCGCCGGTGGCGGTCACGCCGTGAGCCCCGTAGCGCGGTCGCCCGCCGACGCGCTCGCCCGTCGCATCCTCCCGCGGACCGTGGTCACGCTGTCGCGGATCGACGCGCCCGCGAAGCTCGCCGCCCGCGTGCGGCGGGCGCTCGGCCGTCCGGGGCGCGTCGAGCTGTACTTCGCCTTCGACGACCCGTGCAGCGCCGTGGCGGTGGTCGACCTCGCCGAGCGGTTGGCCGGCTACGACGTGGAGCTGCTCATGCGGCCCGTCGTGGGGCGCGGCATCCCGGACGATCCCGCGGTCGAGCTCAAGCGGCGGTACGCGCTGCAGGACGCCCGGCGGCTCGCCCGGCGCTCCGGCCGGACGCTGGCGCGCGAGATCCCGATCGGCCCGGACGACCTCATGTTCCTGGCCCGGTGGGTGGCGACCGAGGACCAGCCCTCGCCGGCGCTGACCGCGTTCTGCGCGGCCGCCGCGACGCGGCTCTGGCTGACGCCCGACGCCGGGCCGATCGACCACGAGGAGTACGCCGCGCTGTGGCGCCAGGCCTTCGGGGGCGCGGAACCGGCGCTCGACGACACCGATCCGGTCTGCCGCAACGAGCGCCGGATGGCGCGCCGCGGGCCCTACGACACGCCGGCCGCGTGGATCCACGGCCGCTGGTCGTTCGCGCACGACCGGCCGGCGCAGCTGGCCGCCTGGCTCGACGAGCTGGGCTGGGGGAGCCCGCGATGACCCGCACGCGCCTGGACTTCTTCTTCTCGTTCCGCAGCCCGTACTCGTACCTTGCGGCGCCACGCGCGTTCGCGCTGGCCGAGCGCTTCGACGTCGACGTCGCCTTCCGCGGCGTCATCCCGATGGCGATGCGCGGCCAGTCCGTGCCGCGCGCGAAGTCCCTGCACACCCTGCGCGATGTGGCGCGGGAGTCGACGCGCCTCGGGATGCCGTTCGGCCGGATCCATGACCCGATCGGCGAGGGCGCGCTCCGCTGCCTGCTCGTCGCCGAGCACGCCGTCGACGCCGGCCTCGAGCGCGCCTTCGTCCTCACCGCGAGCCGCGCGATCTGGGGCGAGGCGGTGGACGTCGCGCGCGACGACGGGTTGCGCACGGTCTGCGAGCGCTCGGGGCTCGCGTGGGCCGCGTGCGCCGAGGCGCTCCACGACCCGGCGCTCCGCGGCCGCGTCGACGCGAGCACCGACGCGCTCGCCGCCCTCGGCCACTGGGGCGTCCCGGTGATGACCTTCGGTGACGAGCTCTTCTGGGGCCAGGACCGCATCGAGGACCTCGAGGTCGCGCTGCGCGACGCCGGGCTGGAGCGGACCGCCGTGGCGGGTGGGCGCCACGCTCGCTGACCTCCTGCCGCTCGCGGTCGCCATCGCGGTCAGTCCCGTCCCGGTGCTGGCCGTCGTGCTGATGCTCATGTCGGATCGCGGGCGCGGCAACGCGCTGGCGTTGGTGGCGGGCTGGGCGGCGACGCTGGCGCTCGTGGTGGGCGCGGTCGCGCTGCTCGGGATCGGCTCGGGCGACCGCCACGGTCACGGCCGCGGCGTCGCGATCGCCCAGCTGGCGCTCGCGGCGGTCCTGCTGGCGGCGATCGCCGTGGAGTGGCGCCGGCGTCCGCGCCGCGGCGCCGAGCAGCACGCGCCACGCTGGATGGCCGCCCTCGGCGACCTCGGCCCGGGCCGCGCGCTCGTGCTCGGCGTCGCGTTGGTGGTGTTGAACGCCAAGGACGGGTCCTTGGCCGTCGCGGCCGGCGCCCGCCTCGCCGAGGCCAACCCGGCGCCCGGCGCCGCGGCGCTCCGGGTCGCGGTCTTCGTCCTGGTCGCCAGCGCGACCGTGATCGTCCCCGTGGCGATCGACCTCGGGCTCGGCGCGCGCGCCGCGCCCATCCTGCGCCGCTGGCACGACCGGCTGCAGCGACGCGGATCAACGGCGGTGATTGCGACGCTGGCGATCGTCAGCGCGGTGCTCGTCGTGCAGGGCGCGCGCGGCCTCTGAACGAACACCATGCACAACCGACGGACGAGAGGTCTCCCGACATGATGGACAAGCTTCGCACCCCCGATGAGCGCTTCGTCGATCTCCCTGACTACCCGTGGGCGGCCCGGTACGCCGAGGTCGGCCCGGCGAGCGACCCGTTGCGCATGGCCTACCTCGACGAGGGTCCCCGCGACGGCCGTCCCGTCCTGCTCCTGCACGGCGAGCCGTCGTGGTCCTACCTGTACCGCTCGATGATGCCGCCGCTGCTGGCCGCCGGTCTGCGCACGATCGCGCCGGACCTCATCGGGTTCGGCCGCTCCGACAAGCCGGTCGACCGCGACGCCTACACCTACGAGCGCCACGTCGCATGGCTGACCGCCCTCGTGGTCGGCGAGCTCGACCTGCACGACGCGATCCTCTTCTGCCAGGACTGGGGCGGCCTGCTCGGCCTGCGGCTCGTCGCCGAG
>JAWVGD010000419.1:0-2937 GCA_033855515.1 Baekduia sp. | reverse complement strand
GCGGAGCCCGCGCCCGACATCGTCCCGGAGCCGCCCGGGCCGGAGATCGCGCCGGAGCCCGACACGCCGCGCGAGGATCCCATCGAGCCGCCCCAGCCCTCGGAGTAGGCTCGGGTCTCATGGGCTTCGACCAGTACCACGAGCCTCCAGACGAGCTGCCGGAGGAGACCCGGACGTTCGCGCGCCTCTGCGCCTCCCTGACCGAGGAGGCGGAGGCCATCGGCTGGTATGCGCAGCGCCTGGCGGTCGAGAAGGATCGCGAGGCGCGGGCGGTCATGTCCAACGCGATCGGCGAGGAGTACAAGCACTTCTCGATGGACCTCGAGTTCCTGCTGCGCCGCACGCCCGAGTGGCGGCTCATCGCGCAGGGCGTGCTCTTCCAAGCGGGCGACATCGTCACTCACGGCGACACCGCCGAGGAGGAAGCGGAGGAGCAGGAGGGGCCTGTCGCGCCGGGGGCCAGGCCCGTCGGCGGCGCCGGCTCGCTCGGCATCGGAAGCCTGAGGGGTGAGGGACTGTGAGCGATCATCTGCTTCGCGACCACGCGCCGATCAGCGACGATGGCTGGGGCCTCGTCGACGAGGAGGCGCGCGACCGCCTCCGGCCGGGTCTCGCCGCCCGTCGCCTGGTCGACTTCGCCGGCCCGCTGGGCTGGGAGCACTCGGCGACGAACCTCGGGCGCATCGAGCCCGTGGACGTCAGCCCGCTCGGCGAGGTCGACGGGCGCCGCCGGCGCGTGCTGCCGCTCGTCGAGCTGCGCGTGCCGTTCGCCGTCTCGCGCGAGGAGCTGCGCGCGGGCGACCGCGGGGCCGAGGACGTCGACTTCGACGACCTCGACGACGCGGCCCAGCGGATGGTCGTGGCCGAGAACACCGCGGTGTTCCACGGCTGGAGCGAGGCCGGGATCGACGGCATCGTCGCGGTCTCGCCCCATGAGGCGATCCCGTGCGGCGACCAGATCGAGCGCTACCCGAGCCACGTGGCGCGCGCGGTGGAGACCCTGCTGCGCAACGGCGTGAGCGGCCCGTACGGCCTGGCGCTCGGCCGCGAGGAGTACACCCGTGTGATCGAGACCGCCGAGCACGGCGGCTACCCGCTGTTCGACCACCTGCGCAAGATCCTCGGCGGCCCGATCGTGTGGGCCCCGGGCGTGCAGGGCGGCGTGGTGCTCAGCCTGCGCGGCGGCGACTTCCTGTTCGAGTGCGGCCAGGACCTGGCGGTGGGCTACGAGGCTCACGACGCCGAGAAGGTGTCGCTGTACCTGGAGCAGTCCTTCAGCTTCCGGGTGGCGGGGCCGGAGGCCGCGGTGGCGATCGCGCCTTAGGTCCTTGGCGCTTCGGTCGTGGCGCGGGCGGGGCCGGCTGGGCGTCACACCGTGACGCCGCCACCTCCGCTCCGCTTCGCGCGCCGGCTGTCGTGGCGCGGGCGCCGGTCGTTGGGTTCGCTGGGAGTGGAGGTGCGGGCGTCGTTGGCATCGGAGGCGCGCTTCCGGCTCCGCTCCGGATGACGACGTCACGGAGTGACGCCATGGCCCAGCCCGGCGGCGGCGCGCCCGGTTTGCGCCGGCAGCCCCCAGCCACGCCGGGAGGCCCCCAGCTCAGGCCTGCTCAAAGGCTTCGGGCAGCTTTGCCGGGAGCCGCGAGGGCTGATGGTGCATGGCCGTGACGCGAACGCGTGACCCGCACCCTGCGTGACCCCCCGGGGGGTGGCCGACATCAGTTGCGCATACGGTCACTCAGACCGGCCACCCCTCGGCCGGGACGCCGTGGTCGCCCGGGTGGTGGGCTCCCGGAGCTGCGGGCCGCGGGGCTGACGCGGCAGCGGGCTGCCGGCGCGGGCTAGGCCAGCCCCTCCGCCTCGTACTCCCGCAGGTAGCCCTCGAACAGCCGCCGGTGGCCCTCCTCGTCGCGCAGGATCGCGATGACCATGTCGTTGGTCACCGGGTCGATGCCCTCGGTCGCCTCGATGATCGCGTTGTAGTGCTCGATCGCGCCGGTCTCGGCCTCGATCACGCCCTTGATGACGTGCACGACGTCGGTCTGGTGCTGGGGCGGCTGCAGGTAGGTCTGCTCGGGCGTGAACTCCATGGAGCCGGGCACGACCCCGTAGAGCTCCTTGATCCGCGCGGCGAACTGCTGCGCGTGGCCGAGCTCCTCCTGGATGTCCTGGTTGAGGGACTCGATGATCTCCTGGGCTCGCACCCCGTCGGGGTTGACGGAGTTCGTGATGTAGGACATCACCGTCTCCATCTCCATCCAATACGCCTTCTTGAGCATCCCGACGATGCCGTCGCGCTCGGAGCTCTTGTCGTCGGCCAGGATCCCCTGACTTGCGTTTCGTGTCGTGCTCATGTGGTGAGAGCTACCCCAGGAACCATCGCCCCGAACCGAAGGAGGAACCCCTCATGGCAGGCACCCTGGACGGCAAGAAGGTCGCGATCCTCGTGGCCACCGAGGGCATCGAGCAGGTCGAGCTGGCCGAGCCTCGCAAGGCGCTGCAGGACGCCGGCGCCACCGTCGAGCTGCTCTCCACCGAGACCGGCGAGGCCCAGGCCTTCAACCACCTCGACAAGGCCGACACGTTCCCGATCGACCGCGCCGTCGGCCAGGCGAGCGCCGAGGACTACGACGCGCTGATGCTCCCCGGCGGCGTCGCGAACCCCGACAACCTGCGCACGCACGCCGAGGCCGTCGCGTTCGTCCGCGCCTTCTTCGACGCGGGCAAGCCCGTCGCCGCGATCTGCCACGCCCCGTGGACGCTGATCGAGGCCGACGTCGTGCGCGGCCGCACGCTGACGTCCTGGCCGTCGCTGCAGACCGACCTGCGCAACGCCGGCGCCACGTGGGTCGACGAGGAGGTGCATGTCGACCAAGGCCTCGTCTCGAGCCGCAAGCCGGACGACCTCCCGGCGTTCATCGCCAAGTTGGTCGAGGAGTT
>JAWVGD010000418.1:0-5955 GCA_033855515.1 Baekduia sp. | reverse complement strand
GCCGACGCAGCGATGCGCTGGGGCGCGGGCGCGGGCGCGTCGCGCCTGGTGTCGGGGACGATGACCGTCCACCGCCGCCTGGAGGAGGCGCTGGCGGCCTTCAAGGGCACCGAGTCGGCGCTGCTGTTCGGGTCGGGGTACCTGGCCAACCTCGGCGTCGTCGGCGCGCTGGCGAAGCTCGGCGGCCCGAGCGGGTCGGTCGTGTTCTCCGACGAGCTCAACCACGCCTCGATCATCGACGGCTGCCGGCTGGCGCGCGCCGAGACGTTCGTCTACGACCACTGTGACGTCGAGCACCTGGCCTGGGGCCTGCGCCGCCACAGCGGTCGCGCCGGGTTGATCGTCACCGACTCGGTGTTCTCGATGGACGGCGACGTCGCGCCGCTGGCCGACATCGTGGAGCTCGCCCGGCGCCACGGCGTGCGGACCGTCGTCGACGAGGCCCACGGCACGGGGGCGCTGGGGCCGGGCGGCCGCGGCGCGGTGGCCGAGGCCGGGCTGGACGGGCAGGTCGACGTGGTGGTCGGCACGCTCGGCAAGGCGCTGGGCGCCTACGGGGCGTTCGCGGCGTGCCGCGCCGCGATGCGCGACTACCTGACCAACACGGCCCGGTCGCTCATCTTCTCCACGGCCCTGCCGCCGCCGGCCGTCGCCGGCGCGCTGGCGGCACTGGAGGTGCTGCAGGAACATCCGGAGATGGTCGACAAGTTGCAGGCCAACGCGGGCGTCATGCGCGACGAGCTGGCGCGCGAGGGCTTCGAGGTCGCGGGCTCCTCCACGCAGATCGTGCCGCTGGTCGTCGGCGACGCCGACCTGGCGATGCGGGTGTGCGAGATCGCGA
This sequence comes from Baekduia sp., assembly GCA_033855515.1. GTDB lineage: Bacteria > Actinomycetota > Thermoleophilia > Solirubrobacterales > Solirubrobacteraceae > Baekduia. Next base: position 5,114 of record JAWVGD010000418.1, on the reverse strand, counting down.
TCGAGGGCGGGGTCTTCGCCCAGGCCATCCGCCCGCCGACCGTGCCCGACGGGACCTCGCGGCTGCGGCTCGCGCTCATGGCGACGCACACGCGCGACGAGCTGCGCGCGGCCGCCCGGACGCTGGGCCGCGCGGCGCTGCAGGCCGGCTTCCGTCCGGGCGCCGGGGTGCCGGTGGCCGCGGCGGCGCCGGCCGGGCATCCCGAGGAGAGGCTCGCGTCACCGCTGACGGCGGGCGAGGTCGTCGGCGGCGCCGCCGTGCCGCCCCCTGCAGCGCAGGCGGCCGCCTAGCCCACCAGATCGTGCGCGGCCTTTTCGTCACCGGGACCGACACCGAGGTCGGCAAGAGCGTCGTCGCCGCCGCGGTCACGGCGGCGCTCGCGGCGCGCGGCATGCCGGTCGGCGCGTTCAAGCCGGTCGTGACGGGCGTCGACGACGAGCCCGAGCCCGGAAAGGCGCCCGATCACGAGCTGCTCGGTGCCGCCGCCGGGATGGCGGCCGAAGCCGTCGCGCCGTATCGCTTCGGGCCACCGGTCTCCCCACACCTGGCCGGCGAGCTGGCGGCGACGGCGATCGACCCGGAGGTGCTGGTCGCGACGGCCCGGCAGACGGCCGAGGCGCGAGGGACGCTGATCGCCGAGGGCGTGGGCGGGTTGTTGGTCCCCTTGACGTCGGGCGGCTACCTCGTCCGGGACCTGATGGTCGCGCTCGGCCTGCCGGTCGTGATCGTGGCGCGTCCCGGGCTCGGAACCATCAACCACACGTTGTTGACCGTCGAGGCGGCCCGGAGCGCCGGCCTGGACGTCCGGGGCGTGGTCGTGTCGCCGTGGCCGCAGGACCCGACGACGATGGAGGCGTCCAACCGCCGGACGATCCAGGTGCTGAGCGGCGTCGAGGTGTCCACCCTCCCCCGGCTGCCTGGCTTCTCGGTTGCCGAGCTTGCGTTCGCCGGCGCGGCGCTACCCCTCGACCGGTGGCTGGCATGAGCCGCGGCGACGGGATCACGCTGGACCACGTCGTCATCGCCGTGTCGGACTGGGAGCGCTCCAACGCGTTCTACCGCGACGTCTGCGGGGCCGAGCTGGTGCGCCTCGACGAGCCGCCCCCGACCCGCTGGCGCTATCGCTTCGGCGACATCCAGTTCAACGTCCACGGCCCGGGCATGGACCCCCAGCCCGTCGCCCGGATCCCCGCCGAGCCGGGCATGGCCGACCTCTGCCTCGTCTGGCCCGGCACCGCGGCCGAGGCCCAGACGCACCTCGCCGCGCACGGCGTGCCGGTCGAGATCGGCCCGGTCCCGCGCAACGGCGCGGGCGGCCCGGGGTTGTCGGTGTACTTCCGCGACCCGGACGGGTCGCTGGTGGAGTTCATCTCCTACGCGGAGCCGCCGATGGCGCCGCGGTGAGCCCGACCGGTCCTACAACTCCGCCAACATCCCGGCCAGCCGGCGCATCACGTCGGCCGCCGCGTGCAGCTCCTGCTCCGGCACGCCGTCCAGCGCCTCGCGGCCGCGGGCGCGCCAGCGCTCGCGCTTCTCGGCCAGCAGCGCCCGGCCCGACTCCGTCAGCGACACCAGAACGACGCGGCGGTCGCGCTCGGCTCGGCGGCGCTCCACGATGCCGTCGCGCTCGAGGTGGTCGAGCATGGCGGACACGCTCGCGGGGCTGAGCTCGGCGGTCTTGGCGAGGTCACCGGCGGTCGTCTCGCCGGCGGAGTCCAGGCGAAACAGCGCCCGGATCTGGGCCTGCGTCAGCTCGCCCGGCCCGCACCGCTGGTCGCGCGCACGCAGCCGGCGCTCGGCGCCCAGCAGCTCGACGAAGGCCATCCGCACGTCCTCGGTGCCGACCACCTCCTCGGCTCCCTCCCGGTGCTGGGCGCCCGCGCTCATGCAGCGGCCTCCAGAGCCGCCTCGGCGGCGGGACCCACCGCCGCCGGCTCGTGGCCGGCCTGCTCGGCCCGTCGCTCGACGACCGCCAGCAGCGCGGTCGGGATCAGGGCGAACGCCGTGACGCCCAGGACCCACCAGTACGTCGCGCCGAACCCACCGGCCAGCGCGCCGGCCGACGGCCGGCCCCCGGCCGCGCGGGTCGCCGAGTCCAGGTGGTTGCCGAGCACGACCGACAGGATCGCGGTGCCCATCGAGCCGCCGACCCGCTGCAGCACGTTGAGCTGCGGCGTCGCGTGCGACACCTGGTCGGGCCGCAGCACGGCGAACGCCGCGGTCATCGACGGCATCATCGACATGCCGATCCCGAACCCGCGGAAGACCATCGCGGCGCCGATGATCCAGTACGACGTCCCGCCGCCGATCAGCACGAACGGCAGCGTCGCGATCACGGTCACGATGCCGCCGCCCAGGGCGGTGAGGCCGCCGCCGAACCGCTCGGTCGCCCTGGCCGACATCCGCATCGCCACCGCGGCGCCGATGCCCTGGGGCATCAGCAGCAGGCCCGTCGTCACGGCCGACTCGCCGCGCACCGTCTGGAAGTACAGCGGCATCAGGATCATCGCGCCGAACAGCGCCGCGCCGAGGCTGAACGTCGTCAGCGACGCCGCCGCGAACGCGCGGTTGGCGTACAGCCGCACGTCCAGCAGCGGCGCCTCGATGCGCAGCGCGCGCCAGACGAACGCCGCGATCAGCACGACGCCGATGAGTGCCGGAGCCAGCACCGAGCCGGCCATCAGCGACCCGGCCGACCCGCTCTGGGCCAGGCCGTAGGTCAGCCCGACGAGGCCCGTGGCGACCAGGCCGAGACCGATCGCGTCGAGCGTCCCGGCCTCCTCGGGCTGGTCCTTGGGCAGCATCCGCAGGGCGACGACCACCGCGGTCACGCCGATGGGCACGTTGACCAGGAAGATCCACTGCCAGCCGGCGTGCTCGAGCAGCAGCCCGCCGAGGGTCGGCCCGAAGATCGGCGCCAGGACGATCGGGACGCCGATCGCGGCCATGACGCGCGGCAGGTTCCGCGGCCCGGCGGCGCGGACGAGGATCATCTGGCCGATCGGCATCAGCATGCCGCCGCCGACGCCCTGCACGACGCGGAACGCGACGAGCGAGCCCGACGACCAGGCCAGGCCGCACAACGCGGATCCGACGGTGAAGGCGACCAGGGCCACGAGGTACAGCCGGCGCGAGCCGAAGCGCCGAGCCGCCCAGCCGGTGACGGGGATCACCGCGGCCAGGGCGAGCAGGTAGCCCGTGACGACCCACTGGATGGAGTCCAGCGAGCTGTTGAGGTCCTTGGAGAGGTCGTCGAGGGCGACGTTGACGATCGTCGTGTCGAGCACCGACATGATCGCGCCGAGGATCACGACGATCGCGATCCGCCAGACGTGCGGCTCGATGCGGGGAGCTGGAGGGGAGAGCGATGAGGGAGAAGTCATTCGATGCCTAAAGTTTAGACAACTAATGTTTCGGCGTCAAGAGACCTCGACGTGAGCCCTCCGCCGGCGAACGGTCGACCAGGGCACGCCGGTGGCGACCGCGACGACCACCGCCAGCGCGGCGACCTGCGCCACGGCGGCGATCTCGGTCCCGAGCCGGATGGTCGCCAGCGCCGCCGGCGCGCCCAGCGCTCTCCCCCACCCCGGACCGATCCGCAGGACCTCCCGGAACCACGCGTCGCCGAGCAGGAACAGGCCCGCGCCGCCGGCCAGCGCCAGCGCCGGACCCAGCTCGACGGGGTCGTACGCGTGGCCCGTGGCTCGCTTCAGCCCCACGGCGACCCCGACGATCGCCAGCAGCAGCGCCAGATGCGCGACGCCGAAGGCGTGGAAGGCCGCCATGCCCCGCCGGTCGCCAGGAAGCGCCTCCAACGCCTTCACGGCTCGCTCGTCGTCGCCGCCGAAGTACGTCCACCAGAACGCGGCGCTGAGCAGCAGCCCGAGGACCGCGACGAGCACCAGCTCGACCGTGACGGCGAGCGCCGCCGCGCCGATCCCGATCGCGACGACCGACTCGCCGATGGCGACGATCACCACCAGCCCGTGACGCTCGACGAAGTGCGCCGGGGCCACGTCGAAGCCCGTGTTGCTGATGAGCATCGGGGTCCCCCACAGCAGGACGACCGCGGCCGTCCACAGGACGGCCTGGACCGCACCTCCCGCCGCGCCTCCGGCCAGGACGAGCGCCGCGCCGCCGAGGTTGCTCGGGGCGAGCCGCAGGATCGCCTGCGCGCCGCCGCCGGAGCTGTGAGCGAACAGCCAGGCGTGGACGCCGACGACCACGAGATAGCCGAGCCCGAACGACAGCCCCGCGCCGTGGAAGGCCTGCGGGATCGCCAGCGCGATGATGAAGTACCCGCACATCCCCGCCAGCAGCAGCGCGCGGTTGACCGGGTCGTCGAGGCTGATCGCGTTCGTCAACCACGCGTAGCCGCCGTACATGTACCAGATGACCCCGAGCATCAGGGCGACCTCGGCCAGGCCGTTCCACGTGAGGTCGTGGGCCAGGACCGCGCTCAGCTGGGTGACGGTGAAGACGAAGACGAGGTCGAAGAACAGCTCGAGCGTCGTGACGCGCGGCGCCGCGACGACCCCGTCGTGGCTCATCGCGTCCCGTCCGCCGCCACCTGCACGATCGACGCGTCGATGAGCCATTCCACCGGCGCGACGTCGTCGGTGTACACCCGGCCGCCGCGCAACGCAGGAGCCAGGCGCGCCGCGGTCGCCTCGGCCACCGGGCGCAGCGCCGGCGCGAGCCCCGGCACCGCCGCGCGCAGGGTCGCGGCGGTCAGCGGCACGTCGGCGGCGAGCAACTGGGTGTTGACGGCCTGGGCGGGGTCGCGGACCACGTGGCCGAAGACGGCGCCCATCGTCGCCGACAGGACCTGCTCCAGGCGCGGCGAGTTCTCGGGGTGGCCGACGTTGACCATCACGACGCCGCCCGGGTTCAGCCGCGCGCGGGCCAGCTCGAAGAACTCCTTCGTGGCCAGGTAGAAGGGGATGTAGGGCTGGCGGTAGGCGTCGACGTAGATGACGTCGAAGCGCCGGCCGGTCGCGCGCAACCAGGGTCGCGCGTCGGCCGCGTGGGTGTGCAGGTCCGGCGCGCGGAGGTCGAACAGGCGCCGGCCGACGTCGGTGAGCGCCGGGTCGATCTCGACCGCGTCGATGCGC
>JAWVGD010000417.1:0-4209 GCA_033855515.1 Baekduia sp. | reverse complement strand
TCGAGGTACGGGCAACCGCACTCGTGCCAGCCGCCCCTGGTCACGGTCGGGGGATCTCCCTGATGCGGGGCGTGGGCGCCGCCCCCAGGATGCGCAGCGACTCCTCTCCCCGACTCCTCACCGAGGCCCACCCTTGACCGTCTCCGAAGTCTCCACCCGTCCGGCCTACGACCTGGACGCCTTGCGCCCCGACTTCTCCGGCGCGCTCCACCAGCCCGGCGATGCCGGCTACGACGCCGGCCGCCAGGCCTGGAACCTCCTCGTCGACCAGCGTCCGGTCTTCGTCGCCGAGCCGCGCACGGCCGCCGACGTCGCCGCCGTCGTGCGCTTCGCCCGCGAGAACGGGCTCCGCGTCGCCCCGCAGGGGACGGGCCACAACGCCCAGGCCCGCAGCGGCGCCGACGACAGCATCCTGCTCAACACGCGCCTCATGCGGGCGGTGGAGATCGACGCCGGCCGGCGGATCGCCCGCGTCGAGGCCGGCGCGCTGTGCGCCGATCTCACCGGCCCGGCGTCGGAGCTCGGCCTCGCGGCGCTCGCCGGCTCCTCGCCCGACGTCGGCCTCGTCGGCTACACGATCGGCGGCGGCATCGGCTGGATGGCCCGCGCGTTCGGGTTGTGCTGCAACACGGTCACCGCGATCGAGGTCGTCACCGGCAACGGCGACGAGCTGCGCGTCGACCACGAGCATCACCCCGAGCTGTTCTGGGCGCTGCGCGGCGGCACCGGCAGCCCCGCGGTGGTCACCGCCCTGGAGCTGCAGCTCATCGCGGTCGGCGACCTCTACGCGGGCGCGATGCTGTGGCCGTGGGAGCGCGCCTCGGAGGTGCTGCACGCCTGGCGCGAGTGGACGCTGGACGCCCCCGAGTCGGCCACGACGTCGGCGCGCATCCTGCAGGTCCCGCCGTTCCCCGACATCCCGGAGGCCGTCCGCGGCCGCCAGTTCGTGTGCATCGACGGCGCGGTCCTCGGCTCGGAGGCCTACGGCGCCGAGGTGCTCGGCGCGCTGCGGGCGCTGGAGCCGGAGATCGACATGTTCGCCAACGTGCCGCCGGTGGCGCTGAGCCACATCCACATGGATCCCGAGCACCCCGTGCCCGGCATGGGCGATCACGCGCTGCTGGACGAGCTGCCCGCCGAGGCGATCGACGCGCTCGTCGCCGTCGGCGGTCACGAGTCCGGCTCGCCGCTGCTGTCGGTCGAGCTGCGACACGTCGGTGGGGCGCTGGCCCGCGTGCCGGCGGGCGCGGGTGCCCGCTCGCGGCTGGAGGCGGCCTACGTGCTGTTCATGGTCGGCGTCCCGGCCACCCCGGAGCTCGCGGCCGCGATCCCGCCGCGGCTCGCGCAGGTCAAGGCGGCATGCGCGCCGTGGGCGTCGGAGAACGTGTACCTCAACTTCGCCGAGGGCCCGACCGACGTGAGCCGCGCGTTCGGCGCCGACGCGTTCGCGGCGTTGCGGGCCGTCAAGGCGACGTACGACGCGCGTGACGTGATCCACGCCAACCACGCGGTGGCGCCCGCGTCGCGCTGAGCGGCCCTGTTCCGACCCGCTACTTCTGCGGGTAGAACGTCTCGCGGGCGCGGAGCATGGCCAGGAACTTGGCCAGGCGTCGCGCCCGCGTCTCGGGCTTCTTCGCGTCGCCCAGGCGGTAGAGGATCGCGTAGCGGTTCTGGCTGCTGAGCGTCGCGAAGAACGCGGCGGCGTCCGGGTCGGCGTCGAGCTCCTTCTGGAGGTCCTCGGGAACGGTGGCGGTGCGCTGGCCGGCGTAGGCCGCCGCCCAGCGCCCGTCTGCCTTGGCGCGGTCGACCTCGGCATGGCCGGCGGGGCGCATCCGGCCGGCGCCGGTGAGCGCCACGACCTTGTCGCGGTTGATCTTCGACCACGGCGAACGCGGCCGCCGGGGCGTGAAGCGCTGCAGGAAGTAGGTCTCGTCGTGCGCGCGCCGCTGCCCGTCGATCCAGCCGAAGCAGATCGCGATGTCCAGCGCCTCCTGATGGGTCACGCTCGCGACGCCCGTGGCCTTCTTGGCGGTGGCGATCCAGAGCCCGGCGGCCGTCGCGTGCTCGGCCTCCAGCCAGGCCTCGAAGGCGCCGGCATCGGCGAAGCGCAGCACCGGGAGATCGTCGGGGGAGGGAATGGACGGCACGTGCACGCAGTCAACCACGCGCGCCGGAGGATCCGCACGCGGCCGGCCGCCGCCGCCCACGGCAGAATGAGCGCCATGGCCCGCCAGATCGCCCTGCTTCGCGGCATCAACGTCGGCGGGAGCCACAAGGTCCCGATGGCGCAGTTGCGCGAGGTGCTGACGGGCCTCGGCTACGACGACGTCCGGACCTACGTCCAGAGCGGCAACGTCGTGCTGACCGGTCCGGACCGCTCCGACGCGGCGACCGAGAAGGCGCTCGCCGACGAGCTGGAGGCGGCGTTCGGCTTCGCCATCCCGGTCGTCGTGCGCACGCGCGCCGAGGTCGAGGAGATCATCGCGGCCGACCCGTACGCGGGCGTCGTCGACAACCCGGCGCGCTACCACGTGCTCTTCCTCTCCTCGGCGCCCGACCCCGCCGCCGTCGCGGCGGTCGCCGACCCGGCCGCGTTCGCGCCCGACACCTACACCTTGATCGGGCGCGAGCTGTACCTGTGGACGCCGGAGGGCATCCGCGACTCCAAGCTCGCCCGGACGCTGACCGACAAGAAGCTCGGCGTGACCACGACCGCGCGCAACTGGCGCACGGTCAACAAGCTGCTGGAGCTCGCCGCCGATTAGGGGGCCGTCTGGTCGCCGGGCGCCGCCGGAAGGACCAGCCGGGCGTACAGGTGGTCGAGCATCGCCTGCGGGTCGTCGCAGAGGCCGGTGTGGATCGGCGACGGCTGCACGGTCGTGCTCGAGGCCGCCGTCAGCCAGCCGAAGCGCTCGGACTGCGGCATCGCCGCGATCGCGCCGCCGCCGGGGTCCCCATCGGCGACGCGGACCATGCCGTCGACGTGGCGGCGAACGGCGGGCAGGTCGAGGTCGGCGGCCAGCGCGCGCAGGCGCGGCCCGTCGAGCAGCGTCCGGGCCGCCAGGAACGACCGTCGCCGGGCGTAGAGCACGACGCCGACGTTGAGGCCCTCGCCGCGCTCGACGCTCGGCACCACGCGCCAGATGGCGTACTGGAACGCGTCAGCGGGCGGCACGGCGCGCCTCCTCGGCCTCGGCGGCGAAGGCCCGCGGCGCCTGGAGGCGCTCCAGCAGGTAGTCGACGTAGATGAGGCGGTCGAGCGCCGGCGCCTCACCCAGCCAGTCGCCGGGCACGCCGCCGACGGCCCGGTCGAGCGTGGCGCGATCGAGCATCGGCGCGAGCCGCTCGTCGGCCTCGGCGATCGAGCCCGCGAACGGCAGCAGGACGTGGTCGGCGATGAGCGGGAAGCGTGCCTGCGCCGCGCCGTCGGGCCACGTCGCGGCGTGGTGGCGGTACAGGGCGGCGCCGTGGTCGATGAGCCATAGCTCACCGTGCCAGACCAGCATGTTGGGGTTGCGCGGCGTGCGGTCGACGTTGGCGGTCAGCGCATCGAGCCAGACGACCGCGGCGGCCAGCTCGGGGGTCACGCCCGCCGGGGCGGCCGGTGAGAACGGCAGCGCCCCGGGAAGGAAGTCCAGGCCGGCGTTGGAGCCGCCGCTGGCCTCGACGAGCTCCTGGATCTCGGGGTCCGGCTCGGCGGCCGCCAGCAGCGGGTCGACCTCGACCAGCACGATCTCGGGGACGGGCAGCGCCAGCGCCCGCGCCAGCTCGCCGACGATGACCTCGGCGATGAGCGCCTTCAGCCCCTGACCCGCGCCGCGGAACTTGACGACGTACAGGCCGTCGTCGTCGGCCTCGACCAGGCCGGGCATCGAGCCGCCCTCGCGCAGCGGCGTCACGTAGCGCGTGGCCTGCACGGTGCGCAGCAGCGTCGGCGGGGCGGAGGGCATCGCGCGAGGACGCTAACGGTCTCGCGCGCCCCGGGGCGTGCACGCCGGGATCTGAGCGGCCTTCACCCCTTCATCGTGGACCGCTACCGTCGGCCGCCGGTGTGGTTCCAGACCGACAACCTCGTGCTGACCGTGGCCCAGGCCGCGTGCGTCGCGTTGCCGGCCGCGGGCGTCCCGGCGGCGCTGCACCGCTTCCGCGGCGGCGCCTGGGCGCTGGTCCTGCCGCTGTGCATCGGCGTCGTGATCGCCGCGATCGACC
>JAWVGD010000416.1:0-3135 GCA_033855515.1 Baekduia sp. | reverse complement strand
GCGCTGAGCATGGCAAGCAACAGTCCGTCGCCGCTCCGAACGCGCTGCCGGTCCCAGGCGAAAGCGGCAGTCGGTCCCCAGCCGAGCGAGCGTGCCGCCGTGCACGGAGACAGCCGTAGCCGTCAATCGTGGGCGACGGCCTGACCGTCAGGCCTTGTCACGCAGGTCCGCGCCGGTTGCTGAGGTCGGAGATCGCCCGGCAGCAGGCCGAAGACGTGAAGGTCAAGCGGCTCGCCGTCCTGCGTGACGTACCACGCTCTGAGCGTGCCCTCATGGCGCATGCCAGCGGCCAGGACGCTGCGAATACTGGCGTGGTTGTCGGTCTCGACCTCGGCGTGCACGCGCACGAGCCCGCACTGGAACGCGTGCGCGGCCGCGAGCCGCAGGGAGCGACCGGCGAACCTCCGACCCCGGAACGATGGGGCAACCCAAGTGGTGGCGACGGCGCGCCGCTTCTCCCAGCAGATGTCCTTCAACGCCCGACGCCCGGCCAGCAGCCCGGACTCAGCGTCGATGATGGCCCAGTCCCAAGCCTCGCCCGCGGCATTGCGCCGCCGAGCTTCCTGCACCCATGCCCATGCAGCATCCGGCGTCGGCTGCGGCACCGAGTTTCGTGCCCGAATGGCCGGATCAGACCAGATCGCCGTCAGCGCCGAGGCGTCGCTTGAGACGAACTCCCGCAGCACCACGATGCCATCGGTGAGCGTTGGTGTGACGGAAGCCTCGGCCACGCTGCCGACAATACGGCATGGGATCGCTGCCGCTTCGCCCGACCACCGGTACCGCGAGCGAGCGTTGCTGATCACTCCCCTTTGGGGCGTGGCTGTTGCGTGAAGGGCGGTGCCGTCCGGCGCGGTTAAGACCATCTCGGCATGGCGCAGAACTTCATCGGTGCGATCGGGAGCAGGAGTTGTTGTTGCCGCCGTCGCTGCGCGAGTGGCTGCCCGCCGATCACTTGGCGTGGTATGCCGTCGAGGCGATGGATCTGGCGGAGTTCTACGGGGTCTATCGCCAGGACGGCCACGGCCGCGCGGCGCACGAGCGCCATCGCCGACGCATGGCTCTCCTGCCTGGCGCGCGACGTCTTCCCCGGCGGCTGCTTCATCACGGCGGCGTCGTGCGAGTTCGACGACCGCTCGGGCCGCGTGCGCGACGCGATCGCGGCGCTGCACGGCGAGTGGATGGCCGTGCTGGCGCGCGATGCGCGCCAGGCGGTGGCCGACGGCGACCTGCCGCGCGGGACGCTCCCCGAGGACGTCGCGTTCACCATGAACGCCATCGCCATGGGGGTCAACCAGGGGCGCCACCTGCTCCGCGACGCCGACGCGCCCGCGCGCGGCTGGCGGGCGTTCCGCATGCTGCTGCTCGCCCCGCGTGCGCGCCGCCGCTGGTCCTAACCAAATCCTTACGCGACACCTCGACCAAGGACCAGGCCCGGGCGGTCGGTCGGCCGCCGGCCGGACCTACTAGGCTCGGTCGGCCATGCGCGTCCGCCGTTTCCTCTCCCGCCTGACCTACGCCAACGTCATCGCCAGCGTCGCCCTGTTCCTGGCGCTCGGGGGCGGGGCCTACGCCGCGGTCGCGACGATCCCGTCGGCCGACGGCACCATCCACGGCTGCTATGCCACCTCCGGCGGCGGGCTGCGCGTGGTCGCCGCCGGGCACGCGTGCACCAAGCACGAGAAGACGCTCGCGTGGAACGAGAAGGGGCCGGCCGGCGCGCGCGGAGCGACGGGCGCGACCGGCGCGGCGGGACCACAGGGCACCGCGGGACCGCAGGCTCCGGCCGGCCCGGAGGGTCCGGCCGGCGCCGCCGGGTCGCAGGGCCCGGCGGGGAGCGACGGGGCCGCCGGTGCCACCGGCCCGGCGGGGCCGCAGGGGCCGGGCGCCCCCGGTGACCCGCCGCCCGCCGCGCCCGACTCGAAATACACCCTGACGCTGAACGAGCCGGGTGGCACCGTCGTCGTGCCGCTCACCTCGTTTGCGATCAGCATCGGCGTCCTCGGCACGTCCGGCAATTGGAACATCCAATTCACCCGCGACCATGACAATGTGAGCGCTGCGCTCGCCAAGCTCACTGCCAGCCGGCAGACCGCGCTGGACGGCACGCTCACGGCGACCCGAGCGGCCCCGATGTCCAACGGGCACGTCGCAGCAGGGCCCTACGCGCGCTGGGCGCTGCACGACGTGGCCTTGACCAGCTACAGCGACGGTCAGAACGGCGGCGCCGGTGGCGACACCGGCACCCTCGCCTTCAGCGCGACGTCCTCGTCGCCGGCCTACACCGCCGACGACTCCGCGCTGCCGGATCCGACACGGCGCCGCATCGGGACGGTGACCTACAACCTGCCGGGCGGCTCCGTGACGTCCGACGTGTACTCGACAAATTGGGGCGTGAGCTCCACCGGCGGCATGCCGCCGACCTTCTCCGACCTCTGGGTTGAGCAGCGCATGGACTCGGCGGGCCCGCGGCTCCTGGACCTCCTGCGCAACGGCACCAAGATGCTCTCGGCGACCGTCAAGCTCCAGGACCCGTCCGAGCCGCAGCCCCACGAGACCTATGTGTTGCAGAACGCCGGCGTCGAGCAGTTGAACTCGGCGACGGGCAACCCGACGGTGCAGGGGGTGGCCCTGACCTACACGCGCGTCACGACCACCAGCCTGTCGGCTGACGGCCATACGAGCGCCGCGACCTGCTGGGACGTCGCGAGCAACGCCGCCTGCTGAGCGCGGGCGGCGTGCCCGGGGGCTGCTTGCTCCTAGATCGCGCCGACGCCGACGGCCTTCGGGCCCTTGGCCCCGGCCTCGGTGCTGTACTCCACGCGCGCGCCTCGGCGAGCGTGCAGAAGCCGTCCGCCTCGATGTCCGAGTGATGGACGAACTGGAGTGGACCCGGTCTGACGGACATGTGAGGGCTTGCGCGGCTTGGCCGCGAAAGGATGTGTCTGTCGATGCCGAGAACGCGCCCTGCGTATCCCGATGATTTCCGCCGCGAGGCGGTCGAGTTGCTGCGTGCCGGCCGGACCCCGAGGGAGCTCTCAAGGAGCCTTGGGGTGTCGGAACAGACGCTTAGAAACTGGCGCCGTCAGGACCAGATCGATCGCCATGAGCGCGGCGACGGCCCGACCAGCGAGC
>JAWVGD010000415.1:0-3353 GCA_033855515.1 Baekduia sp. | reverse complement strand
CGCACGCACCAGATCCGCGTGCACCTGCAGGCGATCGGCCATCCGGTCGCCGGCGATCCCGAATACGGCCGCGCCGGCCTGCTCGGCCTGCGGCGCCAGTTCCTGCATGCCGCGCGGCTCGCGTTCGAGCATCCCGTCACGGGTGCGGCGGTTGCGGTGGAGAGCCCGCTGCCCGACGACCTCGCCACGGCGCTCGAGCGTGCCCGCGGCCGCTCCTAGGCTCGTGCGCCGGTGCTGGGTGCGGCCAGGCGCCGCGCGGTCCACACCATCGTGCGAAGCGGCGCGTCGAAGCGCTCAAGCCCGTGGCGGATCAGGACGGCGTCGACGCGCTCCAGCAGCGCTCGGCGCGCCTCGGGCGCCAGGGCGGCCACGTAGCTGATCGACGCGAAGTGGGCCAGCGAGCGCGCACGGTCGGTCGGGTGGACGTGGTCGATGGCGGTGCAGGTCAGCGGCCCGAAGGCGGGGGAGGCCTCGACCGCGCCCCGACCCTGGTCGGCGGTCCGGCCGGGGTGGCCGGCGGCCAGCGGGTTCAGCAGCGCCGCCACCTCGGCCTGCCAGGGCGCAAGCGCCTCCGGGACCTCGCGCGGCGCGTTCCACAGCAGCGCCAGGCCCCCCGCGCCGGGGCGCAGCACGCGGGCGAACTCGGCCACGGCCCGCGGGCCGTCGAACCAGTGGTAGGCCTCGGCGCAGGCCACGGCGTCGACCGATCCGCCGGCCAGCGGCAGCGCCTCGGCGGTGCCATCCAGGGCCGCGACGCCCGGCACCTCGGCCTCGAGGCGCGCGCGGAGCCCGGGAAGCGGCTCGACGGCGACGACGTCGAACCCGGCGTGGCGCAGGATCCGCGTCAGCTTGCCGGTGCCCGCGCCGACGTCGGCGATCCGGGCGCCGGGAGCGAGGCCCAGGCCGCCGGCGAGCGCCGCGACCGCGGCCACCGGGTAGCCGGGGCGGCCGCGCTCGTAGTCCTCGGCGACGTCGGCGAACGCGCGGGCCAGCGGATGAAGCTCCATCGCGGGAATCCTACGGGCGCCGCAGAGCCGCCCAGGACACCGCAGCCCGGGGCGGGCGTTGTCTAGAATGGGGGTCAACCAGTCCTTCGACCCCGCCGGATACTCCGGTCGCGGCCCTGCCCGGATGCCAGATCCGGGTTCCGCGTCCGCCGGCGGGCAGCATCTCTACTACTTCAAGGAGCACCTCCCATGGCGACGACCGACGTCGGCATTCGCGAGCTGCTGGAGGCCGGAGTCCACTTCGGTCATCAGACTCGCCGTTGGAACCCGAAGATGCGCCGCTTCATCTGGGGCGAGCGTGGCGGGATCTACATCATCGACCTGCTGCAGACCGAGCGTCTGCTCCGCAACGCGCAGGAGTTCGTCAACGACCTCTCCGCCCGCGGCGGCACGGTCCTGTTCGTCGGCACCAAGAAGCAGGCGCGCGACTCCGTCAAGGAGGTCGCCGAGGCCTGCGGCATGCCGCACATCAACCACCGCTGGCTCGGTGGCCTGCTGACGAACTTCCAGACGATCAACCAGCGGATCAAGCGCCTGCACGACCTGGAGCGCTACGAGGCCGACGGCCAGCTCGCGCTGCTGCCGACGCGCGAGCGCCTGTCGGCCGAGGCCGACCTCGCCAAGCTCCGCGCCAACCTGGGCGGCGTCAAGAACATGGCGCGCACGCCCGACGCGATCTTCGTCGTCGACCTCAAGACCGAGCTCATCGGCGTGCGCGAGGCCCAGCGCCTGCGCATCCCGCTGATCGGCCTGGTCGACACGAACTGCGACCCCGACGGCGTCGACTTCGTCATCCCCGGCAACGACGACGCGATCCGCTCGTGCCATGTCATCACCAAGGCGCTGGGCGACGCGATCGCCGAGGGCGCCGGCCAGTGGCGCGCCGCCGAGGAGGCCCGTGTGGCCCGCGAGCAGGAGGCCGCCGCGGCCCGTCAGGCCGAGGAGAACGCCCGCCGCGAGGCCGAGGAGGCCCAGCGCCGTCAGGCCGCCGCCGAGGCCAAGGCCGCCGAGGAGGCTGCCCAGACCGCCAAGGCCGCCCCCGGCGCCAACACCGAGCAGACCGCGTCGCGGACCGGCGGCCAGCAGGCCCCGGCCCCGCCCGCCCAGGACCCGACGCCGGATCCGGCGTCGAAGATCGAGACGCCCGTCGCCGACGCGGTCCTCGGCAAGGACGAGCCCGTCGAGGAGCAGGCGCCCCCGGCCGAGCCCGCCCAGCCCGCCGAGACGGCGGGCCAGGCCGGCGCTCCCGAGCCCGGCCCGGCCGGCGCCCACAGCGCCCAGCCCGAGTAACCCCTTCACGAACCCGGAGCACACACCGTGAGCACCACGATCAGCGCCTCCGACGTCAAGGCCCTTCGCGAGAAGACCGGCGCCGGCATGATGGACTGCAAGAACGCCCTCGTCGAGTCGCAGGGCGACATCGACAAGGCCACGGAGATCCTCCGGGTCAAGATGGGCAACAAGCTCGGCAAGCTGGCCGGGCGCGAGACCTCCGAGGGCACGGTCCAGTCATACGTGCACGCCACCGGCAAGGTTGGCGTGCTCGTACAGGTCGAGTGCAACACCGACTTCGTCGCCAAGAACGAGGACTTCATCGAGTTCGCGAAGGACCTGGCGCTGCACATCGCCGCATCGCCACAGACGAAGTACGTGACGGTCGACGAGGTCCCGCAGGAGGAGAAGGATCGCGAGATCCGCGTCTTCGAGGAGCTCGCCGCCGACAAGCCCGAGAACGTCCGCCCGAGGATCGTCGAGGGCCAGCTCAAGAAGTGGTACGGCGAGGTCGTGCTGCTCGAGCAGGAGCACGTCAACGGCGACAAGCACGACGGCAAGACGATCGAGCAGCTCCGCGGCGACCTCTCGGCCAAGACCGGCGAGAACGTCGTCGTCAAGCGCTTCGTCCGCTTCGCCGTCGGGGAGTGACCTCGCCTCAGGCCGGCGAGGACACGACATCCGACCCCTCCCGCGCATAGGATCGCCTCGTTTTGGCTGATCCGGTCTTCCAGCGCATCCTGTTGAAGCTGTCGGGCGAGTCCCTCATGGGCTCCCGCGACTACGGCACCGACCCGGAGCGTCTCCGGGCGGTCGCGGCGGCGATCAAGACGATCCACGACCGCGGGGTCGAGATCGCGATCGTCGTCGGGGCCGGCAACATCTACCGCGGGATGAAGGGCGCGGCCGCCGGCATGGACCGCGCCACCGCCGACTACATGGGGATGCTCGCCACGGTCCTCAACGCGCTGCCGCTGCAGGACGCCCTGGAGACCCAGGGCGTCCACACGCGCGTGCAGAGCGCGATCAAGGTCGAAGAGGTCGCCGAGCCCTACATCCGGCGGCGCGCGATGC
>JAWVGD010000414.1:0-5411 GCA_033855515.1 Baekduia sp. | reverse complement strand
CCCGGCGGCGGGCTGCCGGGCGATCGACCTGCGGGTACTGGGTGGCATCGACGTGCGCGTGCTGCCTGACCGCGGCCTGGACCTGGGCGCGGCCTGGTACCGCGGCGTGCCGCTGGCCTGGATCTCGTCGGTCGGCGAGCGCCCGGCGCTGGACGCCGCCGAGCTCGTGGGGGAGGGATGGCGCACCGCGTTCGGCGGCGGGCTGATGACCACGTGCGGCCTGGCCAACGTCGGCGCGCCGTCGGAGGGCCACGGCCTGCACGGCGCCTACTCCCACCAGCCGGCTCGAAGCGTCGAGGTGCAGCGCACCGACGAGGCCCTCATCGTGCGGGGCGTCATGCTCGACGGCGACCTCGAGCTGCGCCGCACCATCACCACGCGCATCGGAGCGGGTGAGGTGCGCGTGGAGGACGTGGTCCGCAATCGCGGCAGCGAGGTCACGCCGGCGCCGATCCTCTACCACGTCAACCTCGGCGCACCGCTGTGGTCGCCGCCGGCGCGCCTGCGCGTGCGTGCGACCGATCAAACGGCCCCCACGCCGCGCGACCCCGATGCGGCGTTGCATCTCGAGGGCTGGGACCGGGCGCCGGGGGTGGTGTCCGGTGCGGTGGAGCGCGTCTACGAGCACCGCGTGACCGGGGCACCCGACGGCTGGGCCGACGCCACGGTGCACAACCCGGCGCTCGGCCTGACGCTCACCCTGCGCTGGGACGCCGGGACGCTCCCGCGGTTGCACCAGTGGATCCATCCGGCGCCGGGCATGGGCGTCCTGGGGCTGGAGCCCGCGAACTGCTCGGTGCTCGGACGCGCCGCCGACCGCGCGCAGGGGCGGCTGCCCGTGCTGGCCTCCGGCGCCCAGCGCCGCACGAGCATCGCGATCCAGGTCGCGCTGTTGACGCGTCCATGATCGGCCGCGGGTTTCGCCCCCTGGGCGAACACCCGCTGAGGGAACCTGGCCCCCTGGGCCAGCGTTCCCCTTAGTCGTCGGCCAGCTCGACGTCGAAGCTGACGTCGAGGCGATAGCGGTCGCCCGCGTAGCGCGACACCGTGAGCTCCAGCGGCGCGCCGGCCTGGTCGAAGATCAGGCGGCGCTCGACGAGCAGCGCCGCGCCCGCGCGCAGGCCGAGCAGCTTCGCGTCGCCCCGGGCGGCCGGCTCGGCGCGCAGCGACGCGGTGCCCGCGGTCGGCACGCGACCGAGCGCGAGCAGCGCGCGGTGCAGGGAGCCGTGCTCGAGGTCGGCGGTCAGCAGCGACTCGGCCAGCTCGGCGGAGAAGACGGCGGTCTCCACGGCGACCGGCTGCTCGTCGGCGAGGCGCAGCCGGCTGATCTCCACCACCTTCCCGCGCGGCCCGAGGCGCAGGCGGCTGCGCTCGGCCGGCTCGGCGGCGCGCTCGGCGCGCTCCACGAGCCGCGAGGTCGGGTTCTTGCCCTGGCGGCGCATCTCGGCGCTGAAGCTCAGGAGGCTATTGGCCTGGCGGTGGACCGGTGGCTCGGCGACGAACGTCCCGCGGCCGGGCACGCGGTAGACGATGTCCTCCTGGGCCAGCCGCGCGACCGCGTTGCGGGCGGTCATCCGGCTCACGCCGAACTCGGCGCACAGCTGGGCGTCGGAGGGCAGCGGGTCACCCGGTGCGAGCTCGGCGATGCGAGCGCGCAGGGACTGCTCGATCTCGAAGTAGCGAGGCACGAACCGGTCGAGCGGGGACGGCGCCTTGGGCTCCGGTCTGCGTGGGGGGCTCATGCGCTGGCGGCGATCCTATCGGCGGCCGGTCAGGATCGGGCGTGGCCGACCGTCCCGTTGATCGTCAGCCCGCCGTCGCAGACCAGCTCGTGCCCGGTGATGTAGCGCGACGCGTCGGAGGCCAGGAAGACCGTGGCGTCGGCGACCTCCTCGGGCGTCCCGATGCGCCCGAGCGCGATGCGCTGCGCGTATGCGGCTCGCACGGCCGGTGTGTAGGCCTCCTGGTTGAGCGGGGTCTCGGTGGCGCCCGGCGCGATGGCGTTGACGGTGATGCCGTGCGGGGCCAGCTCGACGCCCAGCGTCCGCGTGAGCGCAACGATCGCGCCCTTGGCGGCGATGTAGGCGGTCATCTCGGCCAGCACGAGGATGTCGGCCGCCGAGGTCACGTTGACGATCCGCCCGCCCTCGCCCTGGGCCACCATCTGCCGCGCGGCGGCGCGGCAGCCATAGAAGTACCCGTGCTGGTTGGCGGCCAGCAGGCCGTGCCAGTCCTCGTCGGTGAGCTCCAGGAACGGCTTGACCATGAGCCGGGCGGCGTTGTTGACCCAGATGTCGATGCCGCCGAGCTCGGCGACGGCGGTGTCGGCCAGCGCCTGGACGGTCGCCGGATCGCCCGTGTCACCCTCCACGATGACCGAGCGCCGGCCGGCGCCGCGGATCGCGCGCTCGATCGCGGCCCGCCCTTCGGGGTCGGCGAGATGGATTCCGGCCACGTCGGCGCCGGCTCGGGCAAGCGCGATCGCGATGGCCGCGCCGATGCCCTGCGACACCCCGGTGACGACGGCACGGCGGCCGGTGAGGGAGAACGGCGAGGAAGTCAAAGAGGAGATGTCTGGCTGTCTAGATGGGTTGCCGCCAACCTACCACCGGCGCGGCGCGTGCTGCAACGCCCGCGCCGTCAGGACGGCGGCCCGACGCTCCGCCATGGCCTGCCGCGGCCTTGCTGCACACCGCCGCGGTGCCCTATGATCACGGCGACTAATCGATGATCGATCAGGGGGACGCGCAGCATGAGCCAGGTGGTGGCGCAGGTGCCCGATGAGCTTCAGCGCTTTCGGCTGGATGGTCGCGTGGCGGTCGTGACCGGCGGGACCGGGGGGATCGGCAGCCGGCTGTGTGAGGCCTTCTCGCGCGTGGGCGCGCGCGTGGTCGTCCACGGGCGCGACCGTGGTCGCGCCTCTGCCCTCGCAGACCAGCTGCGCGACGCTGGAGGCGAGGCGACGCCGGTGGTCGCCGACCTGACGCGCCGCGGTGACGCCGACCGGTTGGTCGACGAGGCGATCGCGGCCTTCGGACACGTCGACGTCATCGTCAACACCGTCGGCGGCGGGGCGGGCGGCGCGTTGCACCCGGCCGAGTCCTATCCCGAGGGTGAGTGGGACCGGATCTTCGATCTCAACCTGCGTTCGACGTTGCTTCCGACGCAGGCCGCCGTGCGCGCGATGATCGCCCGCGGCCGGGGCGGTCGCGTGCTGCACTTCTCCTCGGTCCGCGGGCAGTTGGGCATCGACAACGGCTTCTCGGCGTATGTCGCGGCCAAGGGCGCGCTGGACGCGCTGACCCGCCAACAGGCCACCGAGTGGGCCAAGCACCAGATCACCGTCAACACGATCTCGCCGACGTTCGTCGCGACCGCGCAGTCGGCGAGCCTGCTCGCCGACGAGGCGTTCCGGGCGGGGCTCGAGGCGCGGATCCCGCTGCACCGCATCGCCGAGACCGACGACGTCGTCGGCGCGTCGCTGCTGCTGTGCACCGACGCCGCCTCGTTCATCACCGGCCAGATCCTCACGCTCGACGGCGGCCTCACCGCGTGCCAGTGACGCGGACGGACGCCGGCGAGGGCGCCACGTTCTTCTCGCGCGTGGTCCTGAGAGATCAGGTTCGCGACTTCCTCCTGGCGCGCATCCTGTCGGGCGACTACGAGCCGGGCAGCCGGATCGTCGAGACGCGGGTCGCGCAGGAGCTCGGGATCAGCCAGGCGCCCGTGCGGGAAGCCCTGCGCGACCTCGAGCAGCTCGGCTGCGTGGTGCACGAGCCGTTCCGGGGCTGCTCGGTGCGCGAGCTGTCGATCGACGACCTGCTCGAGGCGTTTCCGGTGCGTGCCGCGCTCGAGAGCGTGGCCGCGCGCCTGGCCGCCGACCGGATCACCGACGACGAGCTGGCGCTGCTCGCCGGCCTCGTGGACACCATGCGCACGGCGGGCGCCGAGGGGGACGCCCTGGCGGAGAGCACGGCCGACGCGACCTTCCACGCGACGATCGTGGAGGCGGCGCACAACCGGGTGCTCGCGCGCCAGTGGAACCAGCTCCAGCCGCAGGCGCGGACCTTCATCTCCATCAGCATGCCGGCGTCCGCCCGCGGCCCCGTCGCCGACCGCCATCTGCCGATCCTCGACGCCCTCCGCAGCCGGGATCCCGAGCGCGCGGCGACCGCCATGCACGACCACCTGTCCGAAGTCGCCGACCGGCTTCGGCCCATCACGACCAACGAGGAGATCCGATGAAGCGGATCATCGACCTGTCGATGCCCGTCCACATGGACATGGTGACGTTCCCGCGGGTGCCGCCGCCCGCGTTGACCGTGTACGAAAGCCACGAGGACTTCGCGACCCGCATCGGCGCCGCCGAGCACGGCGTCACATCGCTGACCGCCAGCTACCTGATCGTCCAGAACGACCACGTCGGCACCCATCTCGACGCGCGCAAGCACATCGTCCCGAGCGCCGGCGGGCCCGAGACCATCCCGCTGGAGTACTGCGTCTCGGACGGCGTCCTGCTGGACTTCACCGACAAGGAGTCGGGCTACGTCATCACGACCGACGACGTCAAGCGCGAGCTCGACCGGATCGAGTACTCGGTCAAGGAGCGCGACATCGTGATCAACCACACGGGTGCGGGCGCGTACAACACCGAAGAGCGCTATCGCACCGATCACCCCGGGATGAGCGGCGACGCCACCCGCTGGCTGATCTCCCAGGGCGTCCGCCTCATGGGCTGTGACGCCATCACGTTCGACCCGCCGGTCTGGGCGATGTTCGAGAAGAAGCTGTTCTGGGAGGCGCACCGAGTGATGTGGGATGAGGAGTACTGGCACCTCGAGAACCTGATGAACCTCGAGCAGATCGGCCGGCCGCACGGCTTCCAGCTCTACGTGGCGCCGATCAAGTGGGTCGGAACGACCGCCGCCCCGGTGCGCGCGATGGCCGTGGTGGACGACGGCGCGGAGTGATCGAGGCGCTCGTCACCGGGCGCGTCGCGCTCGACCTCTATCCCGAGCAGTCGGAGCGGGCGCTGGAGGACGTCGAGACGTTCCGGCAGTACGCCGGCGGGTTCGCGGCGAACGTCGCCACCGGGCTCGCCCGGCTCGGCGTTCGCACCGCGGTGTTCTCCGCCGTGGGCGACGACGGCCACGGCCGTCACATCCGCAGGTTCCTCGAAGCGGAGGGGGTGGACTGCGGCTGGCTGGCGACCGACCCGCAGCGCCGGACCGCCCTGGCCTTCTGCGAGATCTGGCCGCCGGACGACTTCCCCATCACCTATCACCGGACGCCCACCTGCCCGGACTGGGAGGTGTCGCTGCAGGACGCCGGCGTCGATCCGCAGGTCGCGGCGGCCGTCCCGCTGCTGTACATCAGCGGCACCGCGCTCGCGCGCGCACGCAGCCTGGAGG
>JAWVGD010000413.1:0-2950 GCA_033855515.1 Baekduia sp. | reverse complement strand
ACGTCTCGGGACGCGCGCGCATCGTCACGTCGACGCCGAGCGCGGCGAGATCCGCCGGGCTGAGCGGCCCATTGGACGAGACCGCTGCGTCATCCACGCCGAGATCGCGCAGCATGGCGGCGATCTCCGTGGTGAACGGCCAGGCGGCCGGCCCGGTGCCCTCGTCGCGGGCGCAGAACCCGTCCGTCTGCGAGCCGTAGTAGATGAGTACGCCGTCGCCCGCCGCGTGCACCTCGTCCAGCGCCTCGCGAAGATGCTCCCCGCACCCGCAGCGCGCCCCGCCGAAGACGTCGCTGACCTGGCAGCGACGGTGGATGTGCACGCGAACCGTGGCAGCCTCGGTCCCCGCCACGAAGGCCACGTACTCCTGCTCGGACCGTCTTCCGACGTACCCCACCGCTGCGAGCGGGCCCTCCGCCGTGGGCAGCGCGGCCTCGACCACACGCTCGACGGCCGACTCGACGAGCTCGCGGTGGATCATCACCGCCCGCACCGAGACAGACTCGAGGCCCAGCCGGCGGGCCAGCGCGGCGAGGCGCGCCGGTCGCTCGGGGGTGCCCGCGGGCGCGCGCTCGTCGACGGCCTCGCAGAAGGCGGCGACCGGTGCGCAGCCGGCCAGGCGGGCCGCCTCCAGCATGACGCGGGACACGCACGCGTCGTCGATCGTGTGGCAATCGCCGGCAGCGGTCGGGAAGACGTGGCCCGGCGTGACCAGGCGGTCGCCGTCGAGCGCCGGATCCACCAGGGTTCGCAGCGTGGCGATGCGGTCGGCCGCGACGCCGGGCCGCTCGCAGCCCACCAAGTCCACGGGAACGTGGCAGTCGGCTCCCATCAGGACGGGGATGGCGAGCTGCTGCAGGTGCGCCGGCATCATCGCGACCTTGAGGACCCCGCGACCGTGCTCGGTCGCGTGCGCGACGAACTCCTCGCCGCCACGGTCGGCGGCGCAGACGAAGTAGCCGCGACCCTGCGCCTCGTCGAGGAGCACGATCGAGCCACCGGCGGCGAGCGCGGTGAGCGCCGCAGCGACGCGCTCGGACCCTTCCTGACCCGTCTCGGGGACCGCCATGGGCGATATCATGACACCGGGTTATCGGGGGCGCAAGCTGATCCCGCCGATGCGGTGGAGCGGGCGTTCAGGCGCTGAGGCCGCGGCCGAGCAGCTGGCTTATGAGATCGGCCAGCTCGTCGTCGCTCGTCTCGCCCCAGCCGAGCACGATCTTGGCGAAGGCCGGGCGCTCGAAGGCCGAGACGATCAGGTCGGCCGTGATCATCGGGTCGACCTTGGCATTGATGATGCCCGCCTCCTGGCCCTGCCGGATGACCGCCATCATCTCGCGGTGCGACTTCATGTGCAGCGCGACCCAGGCCTCGGTGAACTCCGTCGGCGGCTCGAGCAGCTCCCACCATGCGCGGAAGATCGGCGCGTACTCGCGGTAGACCTCCAGATAGGTCAGGACGCTGTCGCGGACGATCAGGCGACCGTCGTCGTCGGCCGGCATGCGCGTCTCGCGGTGCAGCTTGTCGGTCAGGTCCTGCAGCAGGCAACGGAAGATGTCGCCCTTGTCCTCGAAGTACTGGTAGACGGTCCCCGATGCCATGCGCGCCTGGCTCGCGATGTCCAGGATCGTCGTGTCGCCGAAGCCGCGCTTGCCGAACACGACGATCGCCGCGCGCAGGATCTTGTCCCGCGTGCGGCGTCCGCGCGCGGACGCCGCGTCGGACCGACCCGGGGCCGGACTCCACTGCACGGGCCCGGGTGCAATGGTCATCGCCGGTAGAGCCCTCGCTTGACGAGCCGTTCGAGCTCGACCGCGACGGCCTTGGGGTCACGCTCGGGGATCCAGCCGGCAGCGACCATGAGGACGTACTGCGTGATGACGTCGGCGACCATGAGCGCCCCGGGTCCCGGGTCGGACTTGTCCTGGCCGTTCTGCAGCCTGGTGGCCAGGAGCGCGGCGGCGCCGGCCCTCAGCGCGCGATGCGCCTCGGCCTCCGCCGTCCCGACGCGGGTCAGCTCCTGGGTGACCCGCACGACGCCCCGGTGGCGGCGTGCCACTACGAGCCAGGCCTCGATCTGCGCGCGCAGCGAGCGCGCCCGGCGCAGCTCGGTCTCCAGGTCCTCGCGGAAGTCCGCCAGCAGCACGGCGTAGAACTCCGCCTTGCTCGCGAAGTGCCGGTAGAACGCCCCCGTCGTGAGGCCGGCGTCGGCGGCGATCGCCGTGAGGCTCGACCCCGCGTACCCGCGCTCGGCGAACGCGCCGCGCCCGGCGGCGACGAGTGCATCCCGTGTGGAAAGGCCGGCGATGTCTGCGGTGGCGGCGATGATGGGACTCCGGGCGTCGGCTGCCGGGCTGGAACTGCCGGAAGGCGGAACGCGAAGGCAGCGTACGCGATGGGACGGCGGCGCGTCGGTCGCGGCAGACCCGTCGATCGCCTTCCGCTGGACGGCCGTGATCACTGCGGACGCTCCGTACCGCGCAGGGGATCGTAGGGCCGGTCGTAGCACTCGCGCAGCACGCCGATGCACTCTCCCATGGAGGCGTCGGCGCGCAGCGCGTCGACGAGCGCGGGCATCACGTTGGCGCCCGCGCGGCAGACGGTCTCGAGCTCGTCCAGGACCGCGACGACGCCGGCGTGGTCGCGGGCGGCGCGCCAGGCGCGGATCTCGCCGATGCGCTCGTAGTGCGGTTCGATCCGCTTCTCGGCGAGGTCACGCAGCAGCGTGTCGTCCTCCACCGGCACCTCGTTGACGTTGACCCCGACGACGAGCCGGCGGCCCTCGGCGACCTCCTTGGCGCGCTCGACCATCGCCTCGGCGAAGATCGCCCGGAAGAAGCCCTGCTCGGCGAGCTGCACGACGTCGCCGAGCCCTTCGATGAAGCGGATGCGATCCTCGATCCTGGACTCGATCTCGTCGGTCAGGGCCTCCACGTACCACGACCCGCCG
>JAWVGD010000412.1:0-4807 GCA_033855515.1 Baekduia sp. | reverse complement strand
CCAGGATCGCGTTGGCGCCGGCCGAGATGAGCGTGCGGATCGCCGCGATCTGCTCCGGGGCGCCGCCGTTCTGGTTCTGCACCAGCACCTTGCTGACCTTGCCGCTGGCCAGGGCCTGGGCCTTGGCGCCGCAGATCATCTCCTCACGGAAGCCGTTGCCGACCAGCGTGTTGCTGACCCCCAAGACGTACTTCTTGCCGCTGTTGCCGCCACCGCCGGAAGCTCCGGCGTTGGTCGACGAGTTGTCGCTACCGCTCCCGCAGCCCGCCGCGACGAGCGCGACGAGGGCGAGGCACGACAGCGCGCCTCGTGTTTTCAGGGTTCTCACAGTCATTCTCCTCCTCCAACTTCAACTGGACTGATCGGTACTCGCAGTCGCGTGAGGTCTGCTCGGTGACGGCCGTCCTCTCGCTAGAAGGCGAAACGCGGGGCATGGTCACGAGTCGTGCACCACTGCCACTGGGTGAACTCCTCCCAGTTCGCCAGTGAGCCGAAGCGCCCTCCGTTGCCTGACGCCCCCATTCCTCCGAACGGGGCGATCGCCTGGTCGTTGATGGTCGTGTCGTTGACGTGCACCATCCCGGCGCGCATCGAACGCGCGACCTCGAGCCCTCGACCCAGGCTCTGAGAGTAGATCGCCGCCGCCAGGCCGTACTCGGTCTGGTTGGCGAGCGCGACGGCCTCGTCGTCGGAGGCGAACGTCGTCACGGCGGCGACCGGGCCGAAGATCTCCTCGACGAAGGCGGGCATCGACGGCGCGACGCCCTCGAGGACCGTCGGCCGGTAGAACAGGTTCTCGTGCGTGCCGCCCGTCCGCAGGCGCGCGCCGGCGGCCACGGTGCCCTGGACGATCGCGTCGAAGCGGTCGAGCTGGCGCTGGTTGATGATCGGCCCGAGCTCGACGTCCTCGCGGAAGGGGTCGCCGACCGCCAGCGCGTCCGCACGCGCCGTGATCGCGTCGAGGTAGGCGTCGGCGACGGAGTCCTGGACGAGGTGGCGCCCGGTCGAGAAGCACAGCTGGCCCTGGTGCAGGAACGAGCCCCAGGCGCCGGACGACGCCGCGGCGTCGATGTCGGCGTCGTCGAGCACGATCAGCGCGTTGTTGCCGCCGAGCTCGAGCGAGACCTTCTTGAGGTGGCGCCCGGCGAGCTCGCCGACGCGCCGGCCGGTCGCCGTCGAGCCCGTGAACGAGATGAGCCGCGTGTGCGCGTCGACGACGAGCGCCTCGCCGGCCTCGGCGGCACCGGGCAGCGCGTGCAGCACGCCGTCGGGCAGCCCGGCCTCCTCGAAGATCGAGGCCAGCAGCAGGCCGCCGGTGATCGGCGTCTGCACGTCGGGCTTGATGACGACCGCGTTGCCGAGCGCCTGCGCGGGCGCGATCACGCGCACGCCCAGGATCACCGGCGCGTTCCAGGGCGTGATCGCGGCGACCACTCCGAGCGGCACCCGCTGCGCGATGCTCACGCGCCCGCGCTCGGTGGTGGGCAGCAGTTCGCCGAAGGGCTGGCCCGCCAGCGCGGCGGCCTCGCGGATCTCGCCGACGCTGATGCGCACCTCGTGGGTGGCGCGCGCGCGGATCTCGCCCGTCTCGCGGACGAGCCAGTCGATGACGTCGGCGCTGCTCTGCTCCAGAAGCGCGGCGGCGCGGCGCAGGATCGCCGCACGCTCCTCGAACGACGTCGCGGCCCAGGCCGGCTGCGCGGCGGCGGCGCGCTGCGTCGCCTGGGCGACGTCCTTGGCCCCGGCCATGCCGACCGTCGCCAGCCGCTCGCCGGTCGCCTTCTCGAAGACGTCGGTCGTGCCGCCCTCGGCACTCCGCCAGCCGCCGCTGTAAAGCTGGCCGTCCCACTCGCTGCGTGCCACCGAGATGGTCATGTGCTCTCCGTCCACGCCGGGTGGCATCGTCGATGATCGATTATCGGTTGTCAAGGGCCATTCACCCACGCTCAACGTCGTCGACCGGGCGATACACGGGACCGCGTGCCAGGAGCGGCTCGATGAGCCCCTCCTCGACGTAGTTGGGGATGATCTCCGGGCGCACCTCGACCGGCTGCTGGCCGTCGTAGCCGATGCGCCGGCGCACGTCGGGGTCGATGTAGTAGCCGCCCGCGACCACCAGCAGCAGCGCGTCGTGTGCCTCGCGGTCGCTGTCGCGCAGGCGCGCGAGCGACGTCTCGTGATCGGCGGGGTCGACGTCGGCGACGGCGCGCGCCAGCGGCTCGGCGAGGTCCGGGCGCACCGCCAGCACCTTGTCGAGCTGGCCGTCGGCGACGCCGACGTCACTGGCGGCGGGCATGCCGTGTGCCGCGGGGATCAGCACGTCGGCGAAGCGCCGCAGCCGGTCGCGCAGCGCGTCGTCGACCACGCCGGCCGCCAGCGTCGGCTCCGAGGCGCTCATGCCGTCGCCTCCGTGGCCGCGGGAAGGAGCCCCTGGCGAGTTGCCGCCCGGAACCCGAGCCCCTGGGCGAGGTGTTCCGCGAACCCGAGCCCCCTGGGCGAGGTGTTCCGCACGCTCATGCAGGCACCCGCTGGGCGTTGCGGTTGGCGATCAGATGGTCGGCCGCACGGGCCGCGAACGCCGCGATCGTGCTGGTCGGGTTGACGCCTCCCGACGTGGGGAACACGCTGCCGTCGACGATGTAGAGGTTCTCGATCTCGTGCGAGCGGCCGAAGCCGTCGACCACCGAACGCTCCGGGTCCGTGCCCATCATCGCCGTGCCGATCAGATGCCAGCCCGAGTAGCGCATGAGTCGCTCCTCCTCGGTCTGGTAGGCACCCGCCTCCAGCAGCGACTCCTTCGCGCGCTCGATCTGGAAGTCCAGGCAGCGGCGCGAGTTGTCGCCGACCCGGTAGGTGACCTTCGGGGCGGCGATGCCCGAGGAGTCGGTCAGCTCGGGGTCGAGGGTGACGCGGTTGTGGGGGTCGGGCAGGTCCTCGCCGAAGATCCCCCAGCTCACGCCGCGCCCGAGCGAGGCGCGCATGTGCAGGTGATGGTCGGGCCCCCAGGTCGGGCCGCCGGCCCGGGTTGGCAGGGCGGCGTTGATCGGGCCGCCGGTCGGCGCGAGGCTCCACTTGGCGCCGCGCACGAAGTCGCGGCGCTCGTCGGTCTCGTAGAACTCATAGGAGACGATCTTCGAGCCGATGTGGCCGTTCCACGTCTTCAACGGCTCGTCGAAAAGGCCCATCACGTTGGCGAACGGGTGCACCATCAGGCGGCGCCCGACCAGGTCGCTGCCGTTGCACAGGCCGTCCGGGTGCTCCGGGGTGGCCGACAGCAGCAACAGGCGGGCGGTGCCGATCGCGTTGGCCGCCAAGATCACCACGTCGGCCTCCTGGACGTGCTCGGCGCCGTCCTCGGTGACGTACTGCACGCCGGTCGCCAGCCCGCTCGGGCCGACGAGCACGCGGCTCACGCGTGCGCCCGTGATGAGCTTCGCGCCGTCGGCGATCGCCTGGGGCCAGTGGGTGTGGTCGGTCGTGGCCTTCGCGCCCTCCGGACAGCCCCACAGGCACGTGCCCCACTGGGCGCACGCGCGCCGGCCCTCGGCGCCGACCGACAGCACGGAGTTGGTGCCCGGCCACCAGTGCCACCCCAGCCGGGTGTGCGCGCGGGCGACCCGCAGCGCCCCCGCGCCGATCGGCAGCGGCGGGTAGGGCGGTTCGAACGGCGCCGGGTAGGCCGGGTCGCCGCCCAGGCCGGCGGCGCCGAACTCGACGTCGGTCTGCTCGTAGTAGGGCCGCAGGTCCTCGTAGCTGATGGGCCAATCGTCGGCGATCCCGTCCTGGGAGCGCACCCGGAAGTCCGACGGATGCAGCCGCGACCAGTCGCCCGCGTAGAGGATCAGGCTGCCGCCGACGCCGTTGAACATCAGCGTGGCGATGTCGGAGTCGTCCTCGTTGACCGGGTAGTCCTCCGGCAGCGCGCGGTCGTTGGGGCTGTGCGCCCACTGCTTGCGGGCCATCAGCTCGAACTCGGGCCGCGGCGCGGGGAACTCGTCGAGCTCGTGCCAGCCGCCCTGCTCGAGGCACACCACGTCCATCCCCGCCGCGGCCAGGCGCCGCGCGACCACGCCGCCCGACGCGCCGGCGCCCACGATCAGCACGTCGGCCTTCATGCCGCCACCCTCTTCAGCAGTCCGACCTCGACGAGCGTGTCCTCGAGCCGGCCGCACTCGGCGTCGCCCAGCGGGCGCAGCGGCGGCCGCACGCTCGAGTCCTCCAGCACGCCGAGCATCCGCAGCGACTCTTTCAGACGCGCGCGGTAGTTGGCGACCGGCGCGTCGAAGACGACGTCGGCCAGCCGCTGAACGCGGCGGCCGATCGCGCGCGCCTCGTCGATCCTACCGTCGCGCCAGGCGTCGATCATCGCCACCTGCTCGGCCACCATGATCGCCCCGAAGCCGATCAGCGCGCCCGTGCAGCCGAGCATGAACGACTCCAGGATGAAGTTGTCGTTGCCGGTGAGGTAGGTGAACTCACCGCGCTGGTACTTCGGCGTCTGCTCCACCATCCGGAACGTGTCGAGGTAGCGGCGCGCGTCGAACGACGCCTCCTTCATCGCCACCACCCCGTCGAGCTCGATGAGCTGGCGGAGCGTGTCGGTGTCGAAGTTGACGCCGCCCAGCATCGGCTGCAGCTGGAAGGCGATCAGCGGCAGCCCGGCCGACGCGACCGCGCGGTGGTACTCCACCGGGATGGCGGGGTCCAACGGCGCCGAGAGGTAGGCCGGGATCGGGAAGACGAGCAACGCGGAGGCGCCCGCGGCGCGGTAGTCGCGCGCCTGCTTGATCGCCTGCTCGGGGAACGG
>JAWVGD010000411.1:0-3415 GCA_033855515.1 Baekduia sp. | reverse complement strand
ACGCTCGCCCAGAGGGCCAGGTTCCCTTGAGGGTGCTCGCCCCGGGGGCGAAACCCGCGGCGGGTTACGAACCCACGCTCCCAGGCTAGCCGTCCGGGGCGATCGGCTGCCCGAACTGGAGGCGGTTGCCGTCGGGGTCGGCGATCGTCGACGTCCGGGCCGCGCCCGGCATCGTCTCGATCGCGCTGGGCGCCAGACCCCGGCGCTGCAGGCCGGCGACCACGTCGTCGAGGTCCTCGACGAGCACCGTGTGCATCGACGAGCCCGCATGATCGGGGTCGGCGATGAGGCAGATCCACCCGCTGTCGGTCACCCTCCAGGCCGCCTCGCTCGCGTTGGGCACGAGGTCGGGGGCGCGGTCCAGGAGGCGCTCGTACCAGGCGCGGGCGCCGGTGATGTCGGCGACCGGTATCCCGGCGAAGACGTGCGTGGCGGCCATCGCGTCGCGCCCCGCGTCCGAGGTCGCCGGCTACTCGCCGGTCACCGACGCCACGTCGGGGACGAGCGGGAGCGTGATGTCCAGGGCGGTGATCCGGAAGACCTCGCGCACCGGTCCCAGCGCGCCGGCGATCGCGAACTCGTACTTCTCCGCGCGAGCCCGCCGGTGCTCGTTGAGCAGGGACTTCAGCCCGGTGGAGTCGATGAAGTTGAGCCCCGAGACCTCGAGCACGACGATCATCGGGGGCTTCGAGAGGCCGGCGAGGACGGCCTCCAGCTCGACACGCGTGTTGAGGTCGAGCTCGCCCCTGACGTGGATGACGTGGGCGGTGTCGTCGCTCTCGGTCCTGATGCTGAGGGTGCCTGCCGGCTCGGAAGCTGCCATTCCTTGCGTCTCCGGTTCGTGGTCGGTCGGTGCGGGCGCCCATCATGACGGCCGCCGGTCCGGCGAAGCCCGGCGGTCCGACGCCAGGCGCGCGGCGCCCGCGACGCTACAAGCCGATGTGGTTGGGGTTCAGCGGCGGCCGGGGGTCGTCGCGGGGCGGCTCGGCGCTGCCACGCTCTTCGGTCCTGCCCGGCTTCACCGGCGGCGCGAGACCCGGGATCTTGAGCTTGAACTTGCGCCCGTCGCTCGTCGTCAGCTCGGGAGGCTTGGGCTCGAGCGGTTCACCGGGGATGGGGGTCATGCACCGAGGCTACTCCGGGGCGGGGGCGACGGGAAGCGGCTCACGCCGCGCCGGCGCCGGCCCCGCCCTCAGCCCAGCGCCCGCTCCTGCGCCGCCGCGCGCGCCGGCCCGACGAGCGAGTCCTGCAGGCGCCTGGCGGCGTCGAGGTGGTCGCCGGTCCACATCATCCGCACGGCGGTGCCGGTGGCGTGGCCGTCGGCGCCGCGCAGATCGCGGCTGACGGCATCGATGAGGCGCCCGTCGGCGACCTCGTCGCGGGGCATCGGCTTCGGCACGGGAGCCCGGCCGGTGAGGCTGGCGGCGAAGTTCCGGTACCAGCCGGTCATGAGCTCGGTGCCCGCGACGAGCTCGCGCCGTGCCGCGGCGCGGTCCCCGCCGTCGGTGCCGCCGGTCTGCCACAGATCGAGAACCGCGTCGGCCGCCAGCCGCAGGCCCGCCACCCCGGTGACGAGGCTCGTGACCTCGGCGAGCGGGACGGGCTTGGACCCGCGCTCGGCCAGGTAGCCGCGGAACGTGTCGTCGAGCCGGCGGGAGGCTGCGGCCGCTCGGATCGCCTCACCGGTCGGTGCCGGCCGCGACGGCGTGACGGCGTCGCAGCGACCCATGCCGAACGCGACCGCGCCGGCCAAGTAGGTCGCGCTCTCGGCGTAGGCCTCCGACAGCGCGTCGCCGAGCGCGGCGGCGGCACCGCGGGGCCAGAACAGCGCGCCGACGGCGACGCTCACGGCCCCGCCCAGGGCGACGTCCTCGATCCGCACGAGCCCGAGCCGCCAGCCGACCGGCTGCAGGAGGTTGAACAGGATCAGCAGCGTCAGCGTGAACGCGGCCTGCCCGGCGGCGAAGGACACCGCCGCCGGCGCCAGGCCCGCCAACAGGACCGCGGGCGGCAGCAGCACCCAGAGCAGCGTGGTGTCGGTCCCGATCAGCGAGACGATCACGGCGCCGACGACGAACCCGATCGTGGTGCCGACCAGGGCCCGTACGACGTTCTGGCCGGTGCTCAGCGCGTTGGAGCGCAGGACGGCCAGCGTGCCGAAGACCACCCAGAACCCGTGCTGGACCCCCGACAGGTCGGCGATCAGGACCGAGAAACCCAGCGCCGCCGCGCCGCGCAGGCTGTTGCGCAGCCACAGCGACCGCCACCCGACGTGGGCGCCCGCCCGTTCCTGGGCGGCCGACAGCGGTCCCGCCAGGCCCGGCGGCTGACGCCCGAGGAGCCGGTCGACCCAGCTGCGCCGTTCCGCGGCCGCGGCGAAGTCCGTGTTGCGCGCCACCTGCGCGACGACGAAGCTCAGCTCCTGCGCGCGGAAGCTCGGGTCCAGCGCCGTCACGACACGGCGCATCCGCGCGTCGGACGCGGCGGTCGAGGGCGCGACGTCGTCGGGCAGCATCGTGGTCGTCGAGCGCTCGAGCTCGGCCAGCGCCGCGCGCATCCCGGCCAGCGCGGCCTGCAGCTCGCCGGGCGACCGCGTGGGCCGGTCAAGCAGGTCGGCGGCAGCCTCGAGCGTCGTCGCGGCGGCCGACTTCACGGCGACCGCCTGCGGGTCGCCGCGGGCACCCCGCAGCGGGGGCACGGCGAGGATCGCGCCCAGCCACCGCAGCTCGTCGACGAGCCGTACGACCGCCCGTGCCGCCGTGCTCAGGCCCGTCGGTCGGTACGGCGTCGCGAAGAACGCCTTCTGGAGCGCGCCGACGGCGTCCTCGGCGCCGGCCACTGCGGCGTCGCGCTCGGCCTCCGACGGCCCGCCCTCGCCCCCGAGGACATAGCCGACGCCGGTCCGCAGCCGCGTCGCCAGGGACCGGCACGCGCCGATCGCCGCGGATCGCACCGGGTCGCGGGACGGCGCCGGCCACAGCAGCGCGATCGCCAGCAGCGACGCGGCGGACGCCAGCCCCCAGCCCGCGAGCCGATCAGGGATCGACGAGGCCGGCCCCGGCAGCGAGACCGGGAGGATGAAGGCCAGCAGCAGGGTCGTCGTCGCACCGGCGAGCACGGAGCTGACGACGCCCGCGAACAGCACGCCGAACGCGACGACGGCCATCGCGATCGCCGCCAGCCACGTGGTCTGCGACGCCAAGGTCGCGATGGTGATGAGCAGCCCGCACGCCACCGCCAGCGCGGCCTGCGCACGAAGCCGGTCGCGCATCGGACCCGAGAAGTCGACCAGCAGGAGCATCGCGAACGAGCCGAAGGCCGCGAACGTCGCGACGACCGGGTCGCCGATGACCCGGTCGCCCAGCGCGAACATCGCCGGCATGATCAGCGCGGTCCGCGCCGCACGCCGCAACGC
>JAWVGD010000410.1:0-12557 GCA_033855515.1 Baekduia sp. | reverse complement strand
GCCGACTTCAGCGTGAAGTTGCCCGAGATCTGCGAGCCGTTGGAGCCGTCGATGCCGTCGGGGTTCTCCCGCGGGTCGATGATCGGGACCGAGATCAGCTTGTTGTCGAGGACGATCGCGAAGTGGTTGGCGACCTGCGAGGAGTCGGTGCCCGGCAGCAGCTGATCGGTGCCGCGCTGGGCGATCGCCCGCGTCGTGGCCTGCCACTTCTTGCGCCCCGACTTGGTGAAGTCGAACGTGACGCTCGGCTGCCCGCCGGTGGCCTGGTCCTGGTTCTGCTCGGGGTTCTTGATGTCCGTGCCGAGCAGCGACGGATCGTCCTTGAGGATGTAGTACGCGTCCGAGGCGGCCGCCTGGGCGGTCTTGTTGCCGTCGTCGGCCTCGGCCCGGACGATGATGTAGCCCTCGGGGACCTTGACGAAGCTCGTGGGCCGCTTGCCGGCGTTCTGGCAGGCCTCGCGGACATCGGCCTCGGTCGACCCGGGCCCGCAGACGACGGTCTTGGCCTTGTCGTCGACGCCGTAGTACAGGCCGTTGGTGGTGTCGTTGCGATCGTGGGTCGCCGGGAACTTCGACGCCGTCTTGACCGCGTCGTAGTAGCTCTGCGTGCCGGCGCCCGGTGCACCCGCCGACGGGCCGCCGGTGACGGAGGGGTCGGTCGGGTGAGGCTTGCCGTCCTTGCCGAGGACGGTCTCCTCCCAGTCATAGAACGCCAGCTGCGCCGTCGTGCCGACCTGCTGCTGGGCCTGGTCGGCGTTCTTGACGGCGGGAAGCGCGACGTCGATCTGGTCGGAGCCCGACTGCTGCAGCTCGGGCTCGGCGACGCCGAGGTTGTCGATCCGCTGGCGCATGATGTCCATCGTGCGCTGCAGGGAGTCGGCCGTGACCTTGCTGAAGCGGGTGGGCTTCGCCTGGTAGACGAGGGAGACGCCGCCCTTGAGATCGAGGCCCTGACGCGTCGTCTTCGACGTCGGCAGCCCCGGGACGATGACGGCCAGGGACGCCAGCAACAGCGCGGCGACGAGGGCGAGGACGATGAGGTTTCGGCGGCGGTCGGTCATGCTAAGCGGACGGCAGAGTACTGCTCCGGGGCGGCGAGGACTTCACGAGCGGCTACTTGTCCGGCGTGAGGACGAGCAGCAGGCCCCCATCGTCATCGTACGCAGGGAACAAGTCGGCGGTCGCCTGTGCGGGGATATCGCCTTCGGCGTTGACTTCGACCGGCTGGCGGAGCTTCCGCACACCCCATTCCAGGACGGTGCCGACGGGGTCGTCGCCGTCGCCGAACTTGAGGCCGAGGACGTCACGGACCGGGCGGCCGATCACGCGCTCGTCGTCGAGGCCGGTCAGCTCGAAGGAGCCGCGGCCGCAGGCGATCACCTTCCCCTGCTGGTCGCACGCGAAGAACGCGGCGTCAGGGGCGGGGTAGTAGTCGTCGAGCAGCTCGAACAGGAAGCCGAACCCGCACTTGCCACAGCCCCGCGCCTGTCGGCGGAAGCCTGCGTTGCGCTCGGTCTCGGTCGTGCGGTTGCCGCAGTTGGGACAGATGAAGAGATGGGCCATCGTGTGAGGGAGGAAGGGTATCCGGGGCGGGCGGAGGCTTCATCTCCGCTCAACACGGCGAACGTCGGCGGGCGCCTCCGGGGTCCTGCCCGGGCCATCCTGACGTCCAGCGCGACACGCTCGAGCCGGGCCCTCTGGTAGACCCCCCGCCCATGGAGAGCTCCGGCCCAGGGCCAGCAGAGCCCGAAGTCCCCCTGGCCGATGCCGCGATCGCGACCCAGATCGCCGTGGCGGCCGCCAAGGGCCGCGGCGCGGACCGGGCGCCGACGCTCGAGCAGCTGCTGGCGGCCTTCGGCGAGCGCGAGCCCACCCTCGCCGCGCGCCGGCGCGTGCGCGCCGCGCTGGCCGTCGCGGGGCTCGGCGTCCGTCCCGACCTGCTGAACGCAGAAGCGGGCCAGCGGCTCATGCTGCTGCCCCCGGGCGCCGGCGCAGGTCCGTCGCGCGGGCGCGCGGTGGCCGGGGTGGCGGCGCTGGCGGTCGTGCTCGGCCTGGCCATCGGCGGCGCCTCGCTGTTCGGCAAGGGCTCGACCAACGACCGCGCCAGCGACAGCCTGCCGGCCGAGACCTCGACGTTCGCGCTCCCGGCGACCGCGACCGCCACGGCGAGCACCGCGACACCGGCGTCGGCGACGACTCCGGCGGACACCACGCCGGCTGCCACGACGCCGGCCACGGCCACCACGACGACGACGCCCGCCGCGCCCAGCGCCGCCGAGATCCAGGCGCTGCGCCACAAGCGCGCCGCCCGCATCCGCACCCAGCGCCGCAAGCAGGCCGCCCGGCGCACCGTCACGGTCCGCGTCGACGCGAGCGCCCGGCCGACGTTCCTGTGCGTCGACGACGGCCAGGGCCGTCAGCTCTTCGGCGGCACGTTGACCGGCCGCAAGACGTTCACGGGCCGGCGCGTGCGCCTGAACGTCGGGCTGGCCTCGACGCGCGTGACGGTCAACGGCAACGCGGTCACGCTCAACGGGAGCCCGGCGGGCCTGGACATCACCCGCACCGGCGGCGCGCGCGAGCTGCCGTCGGGCAACCGCCCCTGCGGCTGAGCCGCGGCGCGCCGCCGTGGCCCGTGGGCTAGAAGAGGCCGGGCTCGGCCGGCGGCTCGAGCCCCAGGTGCGCCCAGGCGCGCGATGTCGCCACGCGGCCGCGCGGCGTCCGCTTCAGGAAGCCGCACTGCAGGAGATAGGGCTCGTAGACGTCCTCGATCGTGTCCTGCTCCTCCCCGACCGTGACGGCGAGGGTCGACAGGCCGACGGGGCCGCCGTCGAACTTGTTGCAGATCGCGTCCAGGATCTCGCGGTCGAGGCGGTCGAGGCCGAGGTCGTCGATCTCCAGCAGCTCGAGCGCGGCGTCGGCCGCCGCGGCGTCGGCCACGCCGTTGCCGCGGACCTCGGCGAAGTCGCGGACGCGCTTGAGCAGCCGGTTGGCGACGCGCGGCGTGCCGCGGGAGCGGCGGGCGATCGCGGCCGCGCCGCCCTCGTCCAGCGCGCAGCCGAGGATGTGGGCGCTGCGATGGACGATCGCGGCGAGCTCCGGGCCGGCGTAGGGCTCCAGACGGTGCTGGATGCCGAAGCGGTCGCGCAGCGGCGTGGTGAGCAGGCCCGACCGCGTCGTGGCGCCCACGAGGGTGAACGGCGGCAGCGGCACGGTCATCACGCGTGCGCCCGCGCCCTGGCCGACCGTGATCGGCAACTCACGGTCCTCCATCGCCGGGTAGAACGTCTCCTCCAGCGCGCGGCTGAGGCGGTGCAGCTCGTCGACGAAGAAGACGCTGCGCGGCTCGAGCGCGCTGAGGAACGCGGCGATGTCGGCCTTGCGCTCCAGCGCCGGGCCCGCGGTCTGCACGAACGGGACCTCGAGCTCGGCGGCGAGGATCTGCGCCAGCGACGTCTTGCCCAGGCCGGGCGGGCCGGCCAGCAGCACGTGGTCGAGCGCCTCGCCCCGCAGGCGCGCCGCCTCCAGCGAAACGCGCAGCTGGGCCTTCAGCCCTTCCTGGCCGATGAAGTCGTCCAGCGTCTTGGGCCGCAGGGAGCGGTCGAGGTCGTCCTCGAAGACCTCGTCGGGCGTCTGGATGCGCATCAGCGGCGCGCCGCCTTGAGCGCCTGCTGGAGGAGGTCCTCGGGCGTCTCGCCCTCCGCACCGCTCAGCAGCTCCTCGGCCTCGTCGGCGCCGAAGCCGAGCTCGAGCAGACCGGCCAGCGCCAGCGAGCGCGGGTCGTCGGCCCGGCGGACGGTCACGTCGCCGCCCGGCAGGCCGGCGTCGCTGACGCCGACCTTCTCGCGCAGCTCGACGATGATCCGCTCGGCCGTGCGCTTGCCGATCCCGGGGACGGCGGTGAGGCGCTTGACGTCGCCGGCGGCCAGCGCGGCCACGAGCTCGCGCGGCGCGCCGCCCGACAGGACCGCCAGCGCCATCTTCGGGCCGACCGACTGGACGCCGATGAGCAGCAGGAACAGGTCGCGCTCCTCCTCGGTGGCGAAGCCGTAGAGCGCGAGCGCGTCGTCGCGCACGACCAGATGGGTCAGCAGCGACACCCCGCCCCCGGCCGCGGGCACCTGGCGCAGCGTCTCGCTGGACACCGCGAGGCGGTAGCCGACGCCCGAGGCGGTCTCGACGACGACGTGGTCGGGGCGGCGGACGAAGACCTCGCCGGCGACGAGCGCGATCATCGTGCGGCCGCCAGCGCCTGGGCCAGCGGCGCGTGGTTGGCGTGGCACACGCCGACGGCCAGCGCGTCGGTCGCGTGGTCGGGCAACGGCTGGTCCGGCAGGCCCAGGACGGCGCAGACCATGCGCGCGACCTGGTCCTTGGCAGCGCGGCCGGTCCCGCAGACGGCCTGCTTGACCTGCTGGGGCGTGTAGGACGAGCAGGGCACGCCGCGGCGGCCCGCGGCGAGCATCACGACCCCCCGCGCCTGGCCGACCGCGAACGCGCTGCGGGCGTTCTGGCCGAAGAAGAGATCCTCGAGCGCGACGGCGTCGGGGCGGTGGCGCTCCAGCAGCTCGTCGATCTCGGCGAAGATCGTGGTCAGGCGCTGCTCCAGCGGCAGGCCCGCGCGCGTCGTGACCACGCCGCCGTCGAGCGCGACGAAGCGTGCGCCGCGGCGGGTCACCAGGCCATAGCCGGTGTTCGCGAGGCCGGGATCGATGCCGAGGACGTTCACAGGGGCAGGGATTCTGGGGGTCGGCCCGGATGCCTTCCGCGATGGACGCGACGCGCCGGGTCGGCGATGTGTCCACGCGGACGTCAAGCCGCACGAGTTCCGGTCGATGCGGGCCGATCCCGATCGGGTGTCCGAAGCACGAGAGACCAAGAAGGACGGGCTGGAGTGGGCGCGCAAGCCGTTCACCGAGGGCCGTCGCCTCCGCGACGAGCTGCGCGTCACGCACGCGCGGATCGCCACGCTGGAGGCCGAGCGCAACGAGTACCTGCGCAAGGACCGGCGCGCCGGCGTCCTGACGCACGACGCGTTCCGCGAGGCCGCCACCGCGGCCCTGCGCGGATCCCAGCGCCGCGGCGAGCCCGCGGCGGCGGTCCTGGTCGACATCGACGGCTTCCGGGCGCTCAACGGCCGCCGCGGCGCGGCCGCGGGCGACCATGCCCTGGCCACCGTCGCGGCCCGGCTGCGCGAGCTCGTGCGCGGCGGCGACGTCGTCGGGCGCACGGGCGCCGACGAGCTGGCCGTGATCATGCCCGGTGCGAACCTCTCGGGCGCGCGCGGCGTCGCCGAGCGCCTTGTGGCCGTGCTGGAGCAGACAGGCCCGGTGACGGTCTCCGCCGGCATCGCCGTCGACGCCGGATCGGCCCACCTCGACGGCCTGCTGGCCGACGCGGCCGCGATCCTGGAGCGCGCCCGCCTGGCGGGCGGCGGCCGGGTCGGCGCCCCCGGGCGCACGCCGTCTGCCGAGCCCTCCCGCGGCGCGATCGGCGCCCTGGCCCTCGCGCTCAGCGAGCGTGATCGCGGCACCGGCGAGCACGCCGAGCACGTCGTCGCGCTGGCCGGCGCCGTCGCGCGCCGCCTGGGCATCGACGCCGAGGACGTCGAGCGCATCGCCGCCGCCGCGCTGCTGCACGACATCGGCAAGGTCGCCGTGCCGGACTCGATCCTCAGCAAGCCCGGAGCCCTCAACGACGAGGAGTGGTCGGTGATGCGCCGCCACACGGTGGTCGGCGAGCGGATCCTGCGCGCCGTCCCCGGTCTCGGCCCCGTCGCCCGCATCGTGCGCCACGGCCACGAGCGCTACGACGGCACCGGCTACCCCGACGCGCTGCGCGGCGACGACATCCCGCTCGGCAGCCGGATCGTCGGCGCCTGCGACGCCTACGACGCGATGACGTCCGAGCGGCCCCACCGCGCCGCGATGGGCCACGACGAGGCGGTCGCCGAGCTCGTCGCCGGCGCGGGCACCCAGTTCGACCCGCGCATCGTCGACGTGCTGCTGACCTACCTGGCCGAGCGCACGCCGGCCGACTACGCCGCGCGCGCCACGGCGGCCTAGGAGAACGCCGGCCCAGGGGGCCGGGTTCCCTTGCGGGTGTTCGCCCAGGGGGCGAAACCCGCGGCGGATCAGGGACCCACGCTCCTGGAGCCGGGCGCGCCGCCGCCCCGGGCTGAACGCTCCAGACCCGTCCAGCAGAACTCCAGCACGCGGTCGACGAGCAGCTCGCGCGGCACGTCGGGGTGCTCGCCCCACCAGTTGGCCAGCGCCTGGCAGGCGCCCGACGACAGCTGGGCGTACATGTCGATCGCCTCGTCGGTCGCGGCGCCGCCGACCCCCGCGCCCGGCCGCTGCATCATCGCCACGATCGCGTGGGTGATCCGGGCCTGCAGCTGGTCGACCATCGGCGCGAGCTCGGGGTCGGCGGCGTCGCGGAACAGCGCGCGCCACGCCTCCGGCCGCTCCTGCACCCAGCCGAAGAAGGCGTCGACGCCGCTGCGCAGCCGCTCCTCCCCCGTCGCGCCCTCGGCGGCGTTGACCTCGAAGCGCCGCAGCAGCTCGCCGGCGTGCTCGGCCAGCAGCGTCTCGTGCAGCGCGCGCTTGGAGTCGAAGTGCTCGTAGATGAGCGCCTTCGAGGTCCCCGACGCCTGGGCGATCTCGTCCAGCGAGGACCCGTGGTAGCCGCGCTTGGCGAACACCTCCTGCGCGGCGGCCAGGATCTGCTGCCGGCGCTCGGCGGCGCTGAGCCGGCGGCGGGGTGGCGGGCGGTCGGACACCACCTCAGCGTAGGCTGCGCCATCGTGAGCAACCGCCTGGACTTCGCCGCCGAGGGGTTCTACGACGGGCTCGACGAGGAGGGCCGCGCCGAGCGCGAGGAGCTGCTGCAGTGGCTCCTGGACCAGGACTTCTCCCCCGCCGAGCTGCGCCGCGCCCAGCGCCGCGGGCTGCTGCTGTTCCTGGCCGCCGAGCGTGAGGTCGGCGGCGTGCCGAAGTACACCGCCGAAGACGTGGCCCGCGAGTCGGGGACCGACCCCGAGCTGCTCACCCGCCTGCGCCGCGCGCAGGGCCTGCCCGTGCCGGCGCCCGGCGCGGCGGAGCTGACCGACGTCGACCTGGCGGGCGCCCGCGTGTCCGGACGGCTCGTGGACCTCGGGCTGACCGACGACCAGATGATCGCGACGTCGCGCGTGCTGGGCCGCAGCCTCGCCACCGCGGCCGAGGCGATGCGCGCGGTGATGCTCGAGACCGTCATGGAGGCGGGGACCTCCGAGCGCGAGCTGGCCGAGCGCTACGCGGCCGCCGTGCACCAGATCATGCCGCTGGTCGGGCCGCTGATGCTGCAGCTGCTCAGCCAGCACCTGCGCAACATGGTCCAGGGCGAGGCCGTCGGGGCGGCCGAGCGGGCGACCGGCTCGCTGCCGGGCGCCCGCGACCTGGCCGTCGCGTTCGTCGACCTCGTCGGCTTCACGCGCCTGGGCGAGGAGATCGCGCCCGAGGATCTCGGCGCGGTCGCCGAGCGGCTGTTCTCGATCGCACGCGAGGTCGTCGAGCCGCCGGTGCGGCTGGTCAAGACCATCGGTGACGCGGTCCTGCTGACCGCCGTCGAGCCCGCCGACCTCCTCGACACCGCCCTGCGCCTGGTCGCCGCCACCGACGCCGAGAGCTCCGACGGCACGTTCCCCCAGGTGCGCGTCGGCGTGGCCTACGGGGCGACGATCGCCCGTGGCGGCGACGTCTTCGGGCGCGGGGTCAACCTCGCCAGCCGCGTCACGGCCGTCGCCCGCTCGGGCAGCGTCCTGGCCACGCGCGAGGTGCGCGACGCCGCCGCCGACCGCGTGCAGTGGTCCAGCGCGCCCGCGCGCCGGCTCAAGGGACTGCCGGAGCCGGTCGCGCTGTATCGAGCGCGCCCGCTCGAGGCAGCGCCCGCACCGACCGAACAGCGAGACAGCCGGCCGCCGCGAGCACGCCGATGACGCTCATCGCGGTCAGCGTGGCGTGGATGCCCACCGCCTGGCTCACCGGCCCGGCGACGATCATCCCGACCGGCATCATCCCCGCGCTCGCGACGTAGTCGTAGCTCGACACGCGCGAGAGCGACCCCTCGGGGATGTGCTCCTGCAGCGACGTCTCCCACAGCGTGAAGAAGGCCGACACGCCGATCGCCGCCAGGAACTCGACGGCCGCGATCCCGACCACCGGCAGGTGGCTGCCGATGATCACCGCCTGGCACGAGCCGACCCCCAGGGCGATGGCCGCGGCGCGCAGGGCGAAGCGCGGGCGCCAGCGCAGCAGCAGCACGTCGGCGACGATCGAGCCCAGGCCGAACGCCGCCGTGATGATCGCCCACGACGTCGCGCCGTCCTGCTCGTCGTTCATGAGGACGGGGCCCAGCACGAAGATCGAGGGCAGCACGACCACGTGGTAGACGACCATCGCCAGCAGGAACGACCACACCCACGTCCGGGCGCGCACCTCGCGCCAGCCGCCGCGCAGATCGGCGGCGAACGGCTCAGGATCCCCGCGCTCCACCACGCGCGGCCGCAGGCCCAGCAGGCAGACGATCGACACGCCGAACGTCGCGGCGTCGACGAGCAGCGCGCCGCCCTCGCCGATCGTCGCGACGAAGAGCCCGCCGAGCGCCGGCCCGAGGATCGAGCCGGTCGAGAACGACATGCCCCGCAGCGCGTTGGCCGGCTGCAGGTGGTGCGGCTCGGTGATCGTCTGGGGCATGAGCCCGGTGAACGCCGGTGAGAAGAACGCGTCGGCGGCGCCGAAGACCGCGGTCAGCGCGGCGAGGTGCCAGACCTCGGCGGTGCCGGTGACCAGCAGCAGGCCGGCGGTCGCCTGGCTGGCCAGCCGCACGACGTCGGAGGCGATGAGGATCCGCCGGCGCTCGACGCGGTCGGCGACGACGCCGCCGACCAGCCCGAGGAAGATGAACGGCAGGAAGCCCGCGGCGGCGACCAGCCCGACGTCGGTGACCGAGCCGCCGATCACCAGGACGGCGAAGGGCAGGACCACCGCGGTCATCCGGTCGCCGACGACCGACAGCGCCTGGCCGAGGAACAGCAGGCGGAACTGCCGCTCCTGGCGGAGCACCGCGGGGAGCATGGGCGCTACGAGGCGGCCATCAAGCGCTCGAGGACCTCGGCGTCGACGTCGAAGTTCGCGTGGACCGCGTCGACGTCGTCGTTGTCCTCCAGCGCGTCGATGAGGCGCAGCAGCTTGGCGGCGGTGTCCTCGTCGACGGGGACGAGCACCTTCGGGCGCTGCGTGACCTCGGCGTTCTCGATGGCGATCTCGGCGGCCTCGAGCGCCTGCCGCACGGCGGTGAGCTCGGACGGCTCGGTGATGATCTCCCAGGCGTCGTCCTCGGACGCGATGT
Organism: Baekduia sp.; assembly: GCA_033855515.1. GTDB lineage: Bacteria > Actinomycetota > Thermoleophilia > Solirubrobacterales > Solirubrobacteraceae > Baekduia. The sequence goes on along the minus strand of JAWVGD010000410.1, from coordinate 3,167 downwards.
CCTCGGCGCCGGCGTCGATGGCGATCATCAGGTCCTCCTCGGTGTAGCGCCCGGCGTCGACGACGATGACGCCCTTCTTGTCGAAGTTGTAGGCCACCGAGCCCGGCTCGCCGAGCGAGCCGTTGGCCTTGCTCAGCGCGTGGCGCACGTCGGCGCCGGTGCGGTTGCGGTTGTCGGTGACGGCCTCGATGAGCAAGGCCACGCCGCCGGGGCCGTAGCCCTCGTAGAGCATGGTCTCCAGCGCGGCGGCGTCGGCGCCGGCACCGGTCCCCTTGGCGATCGCGCGCTCGATGTTGTCCTTCGGCATCGAGGCGTCGCGGGCCTTCTGGACGGCCAGCGCGAGCGACGGGTTGCCCTCGATGTCGCCACCGCCCTCCTTCGCCGCGACGGTGACCGCCCGCGCGAGCTTGGTGAAGAGCTTGCCGCGCTTGGAGTCGACGATCGCCTTCTTGTGCTTGATCGAGGCCCACTTGGAATGTCCGGACATACACCTCGGATTCTAGAGGGCGCCTGCGGGGTGCGGGCCCGACGGTCCGCATGGCGCGCAGACGGTTATAGCCCGGCGGCGATCGGCCGATGACCGGTGAGGGACAGTTCGCGAACCGCGCGGGTCGTCCTGGAGACGACCGTGGCCGACCAGCGCTCACCCGAAGCCTTCTCCCGCCTGACCGGGCACCCCGGCCGCGCTCGGTTCCTGACGGTCCTGACCGGGATCGCCGTCGCCCTGGCGATCACCGACGTCCTCGTGCTCGCCGGCGCACGCCTGTCGGACCCGAGCATCGGGACGGTCGTCCTGCCGCTCGCCACCGCACTGGTCGCCGCGGCGCTGGCGGGCGCGCGCCTGGCCTGGTCGCGCGGGGACCGGACGACCTGGATCCTGCTCACGGCGGGCCTGCTCCTGACGCTCGCGGGCGGGGTCGCGGGCGCGCTGGCGGGCAACCACGTCGACCGCGCCGGCCTGGCCGACGTCTTCTGGCTGGCCGCCTATCCCCCGTGGTACGCGGCGCTCGTCCTCATCGGACGCCACTACCTCGGCGGCGCGCACCGGTCCTTCTGGCTGGACGGCGTGCTCATCGGCCTGGCGTCGGCGTCCTACGTCAGCGCGCTGTTCGTCAAGGACCTCGCCGGCTTCGACGACGCCACGCTGCTGGTCAACATCGCCTACCCGGCCGCCGACCTGGCGCTCCTCGGGGTTCTCGTCGGAACGCTGCTCATGATCGGGCGGCCGTCGCCCCAAGGCCTGATGCTCGCGGCCGGCCTGCTCTTCACGCTCGCCGCCGACGTGCTGCGGGTGGTGGCGCTGGTCGGCGGCACGACCGAGGCCGATGCGGCGATGGGCGTCACCTGGAGCCTCGGCGTGCTGCTGCTCGCCGCCGCGGCGTGGGCGCGCCCGGCGCCCGGCCGCGTCCTGCCGGTCGGCGGATGGTGGGAGCTGACCTCACCGGCCTGCATCGCCACGCTCGCCGGCTGCATCCTCGTCACCGACCACTACTCGCGCCTGCCGAACGCCGCCATCCTGCTCGCCGCCGCGACCTTCGCGTGCGCGCTGGCCCGGCTGGTCTGGACGCTGCGCGAGGTGCGCTCGCTCGCCCTCCACCGCCGCGAGGCGCTGACCGACGATCTCACGGGCCTGCCCAACCGGCGCGCGCTGTTCCGGGAGCTCGAGGTGCTGACCGCCGCGGGCGAGCGCTCCTCGCGGCGGCTGTCGCTGCTGCAACTCGACCTCGACGGCTTCAAGGAGCTCAACGACACGCTCGGCCATCATGCGGGCGACGACCTGCTGATCGCGGTCTCGCGGCGGCTGGAAGCGGTCGTGCCGGGGACGCTGGCGCGGCTCGGCGGCGACGAGTTCGCCGCGATCGTGCCCGAGGGCCACGACGCGCGCAAGGTCGCCGAGGCGATCGGCCTCGCCCTGCACGCCCCCGTCGAGATCGAGGGCGTCGGCGTCGCCGTCAACGCCTCGGTCGGCATCGCCCACTTTCCGCAGGACGCCCACGACGCGCGCGAGCTGGCGCGCCGCGCCGACGTCGCGATGTACGACGCCAAGCGCCTGGGTACCGTCGTGGCGGGCTACACGGCCGACCACGACGAGCACTCGCTCGACCGCCTGGCGATGGCCGCCGACCTGCGCAGCGCCTTCGAGCACGACGAGCTGTGGCTGGCCTACCAGCCACAGGTCGACATCGCCACCGGCCGGATCTCCGGCGCCGAGGCGCTCATCCGCTGGCGCCACCCCACCCGCGGCGACATCCCGCCGGGCGTCCTGCTGCCGATCGCCGAGCGCACCGGGCTGATGCCCCAGCTGACGCTGTGGGTGCTCGACCACGCGGTCGCGCAGGCGGCCCAGTGGCGCCGCAGCGGCCTCGACATTCGCGTCGCGGTCAACGTGTCGGCGATCGTCCTGGTCGACGCGACGCTGCCCGACCGGATCGCCGAGACGCTCGCCGAGCACGCGCTGACGCCCGACAACCTCGTCGTCGAGGTGACCGAGGACGCGGTCATGCGCGACACGTCGCGGGCGATCGGGATCCTCACCCGGATCAAGGCCTCCGGGGTCGAGATCGCCGTCGACGACTTCGGGACCGGCCAGTCGTCGCTGGAGCAGCTCAAGAACGTGCCGGCCGACGAGCTGAAGCTCGACCGCTCCTTCGTGCTGGGCATGGTCGAGGACCCCCAGGACGCGGCGATCGTGGGCTCGGTCGTCGGGCTGGGCCGCGCGCTGGGGCTGCGGGTCGTCGCCGAGGGCGTCGAGACCCCGCAGGTCTGGCAGCGCCTGGCCGAGCTGGGCTGCGACGTGGCCCAGGGCTTCGGCCTGGCCCGCCCGATGCCCGCCCCGCAGTTCGAGCGCTGGGCGCTCGAGCCGTCCGACCGCGCCCGGCTCCTGGTGCCGCAGCTGCACACGTCGCGCTCGACGTGGCGGCGGCGCACCGGCCGCGTGGCGTAGGAGCCCGGGTCCCTACTAGACCGCGGGTACGAGCCCCTGGGCGAGTACCCGCAGCGAAACGAGCCCCTGGGCGAGGCTTCGCCTAGCTCAGCGCCGCGCCGCGTACCAGTCCAGCGTCCGGCGCAGCCCCTCTTCGAGCCCGACCCGCGGCTCCCAGCCGCAGGTCTCGCGGATCTTCGTGATGTCGACGTACTGGCGCGAGATCTCGCCGGGCGTCGTGTTG
>JAWVGD010000409.1:0-6825 GCA_033855515.1 Baekduia sp. | reverse complement strand
GAGAAGTGGGAGGTCAACGGCACGGCCATCGGCGAGGTCACCGAGGGCAACCGCTTCCGGATCCTGAGCGGCGACGAGGTCGTCGGCGACATGCCGGTCACCGGCCTGGTCGACGACGCGCCGCTGTACGACCTCGCGCCGGCGCGGCCGACCGAGGCGCTGTATCCCGCGCCGGCCGGAACGCTGGGCCTCGAAGCCGATGTGCACGAGGCGCTCGTCGCGCTGATCTCCTCGCCGAACCTCGCGTCGCGGCGCCCGCTGTTCGAGCAGTACGACTCGATCGTGCAGTCGCGCACCGTGCGCCGGCCCGAGGAGGCCGACGCGGCGGTCCTGCACCTGTACGACATGGGCGAGGGTGCGCCGTCGATCGCCACGTCGATCGACGGGAACGGCCGCAAGGTCGCCGCCGATCCGTACTGGGGGACGATCGGCAACGTCCTGGAGTGCGCGGCGAACCTGGCCGCGGTCGGTGCCCAGCCGCTGGGCACGACCAACAACCTCAACTTCGGCAACCCCGAGAAGCCGCACATCGCGTGGCAGCTGACCGAGGCCGTCCGCGGCCACGGCGAGGCCTGCCGTGCGCTGGAGGCGCCGATCGTCGGCGGCAACGTGTCGCTCTACAACGAGGGCGCCGACGGCCCGATCTACCCGACGCCGGTCATCGGCATGGTCGGCCTGCTGCCCGACGCCACGCGCGCCGGCCGGCTCGGGTTCGCCAAGCCCGGCGACGCGATCGCGCTCGTCGGCTGGGGCGACGCCGAGCCCTCGCTCGACGCATCGGAGCTGTCCAAGCTGCGCGGCGAGGCGCTGCCCGACGGGCTGCCGCCGGTCGACGTCGGCGCGGTGGTCTCGGTGCTGGACGCCGTCCGCGAGGCGGTCCGCGGCGGCGAGCTCTCCAGCGTCCACGACGTCGCCGAGGGCGGCTTCCTGGTCGCGGTCGTCGAGGCGGCGCTGGCCGGCGGCCTCGGCGCGGCACTGGACCTCGGCGACAGCGAGGACGTCTGGACCCGGCTCTTCGGCGAGCGCCCCGGCGGCTTCGTCGTCTCCGGTCCGCGCGACGTCCTGGAGCAGCTCGGCGAGCGCGTGCCGGTCGAGATCCTGGGCACGGTCGGCGGCGACCACGTCGAGATCGCGGTCTCGAGCCTCACCGAGCGCTGGTCGCTGGATGAGCTGCGCACGGCGTCGGCCGCGCTGGCGCCGCTGTTCCCGTAGGGCGCGGCGGTGCGCCGGGCCCGCACCCGGCGTCCTGGGTTGGCGGCCTTCCGGGTAGGGGGAGGTCGTGAGATCCGCGGAGATCCTCGTCGGCCTGCTCGGCGCCGTGACCGTCCTGGCGGGCGCCGCCCGGCGCCTCGGCGTCCCGTCGCCCATCGTGCTGGTCGTCTGCGGGCTGCTGGTCGGGCTCCTGCCCGGCCTGCCGGCGGTGCGGCTGGATCCCAACCTCATCTTCTTCGTGTTCCTGCCGCCGCTCGTCTACGGGGCGGGCTTCAACTCCTCGCCGCGCGACCTGCGCGCCGAGGCCCGGCGGATCGGCGTGCTGGCGATCGGCCTGGTCGCGGCCACGACGGTCGCGGTGGCGGTCGCGGTCAAGCTCGCCGTGCCGGGCTTCGGCTGGCCGGAGGGCTTCGTCCTCGGGGCGATCCTGGCGCCGACCGACCCGGTCGCGGCGGTCGCGGTGCTGCAGCGCCTCCGCGTCGCGCCGCAGCTGTCGGCGGTCATCGAGGGCGAGTCGCTGGTCAACGACGGCCTCGGGCTCGTGCTCTACCGGCTCGCGCTCGGGGCGACCGTCAGCGGCACGTTCTCGGTCCTGGACGGCGCGCGCGAGCTGGTGCTCACGGGCATCGGCGGCGTGGCCATCGGCCTCGCCGTCGGCTGGCTCGTGGGCCGCGTGCGCGGGCGGATCGACGACGCGCCGATCGAGATCACGCTGTCGCTCTTCACGCCGTACGCGGCGTACATCGCCGCTGAGGCGCTCGGCACGTCGGGGATCCTCGCCGCCGTCAGCGTCGGCCTGTACCTCGGAGCGCGCACCGAGGGGCTGTTCTCGGCCTCGGCCCGGATCGAGGCCCGGGGCTTCTGGAACGCGTTGATGTTCATCTTGGAGTCGACGCTCTTCCTCCTGATGGGCCTGCAGTTCCGCGACGTCGCCTCGAACATCGAGGGGCTCGACCCGGTCCGGGTCACGCTGGCCGTGACGGTCACGCTGGTCGTGGTCGTCGGGCTGCGCGTCCTGTGGATGTTCACGATGGGGCCGGCCCTGCGGCGGCTCATCCCGGGCGGCAACGGCAAGGACGAGCCGCCGGAGCTGTCGGCCGGCGCGCGGCTGGTGGCCGGATGGTCGGGCATGCGCGGCGCCGTGTCGCTGGCGGCGGCGCTGGCGATCCCGGCGCAGGTCGCCGGCGGCGGCCCGTTCCCGCAGCGCAACCTCATCATCTTCACGGTCTTCTGCGTCATCGTCCTGGGCCTGCTGATCCAGGGCTCGACGCTGCCGCTGCTGGTCCGGGCGGCCGGGCTCGGGCGCGACGAGAACGACGACGCCGTCGACGAGGCACGCGCGCGTGGCGCGGCCGCCGAGGCGGCGCTGGAGCGCCTGGAGCAGATGGAGAGCGAGGGCGACGACCAGCGCGCCACCGAGCACCTGCGCGAGCTGTACGAGGCGCGCCTGGGCCACGCCCGCGCCCCGATGGACGCGAGCGGCGACGGCGAGCGCGAGCACGTCGAGGCGTTCCAGCGGCTGCGCGAGGAGCTCCTGCGCTCCGAGCGCGGGGCGCTGCACGAGCTGCACGCCCGCGGCGAGATCTCCGAGGACGCGCTGCGGACGGTCGAGCGCGACCTCGATCTCCAGGAGGCGCGGCTGCAATAGCCCGCATCCTGCGGGCGCGGCCCCCCGGAAGCGGCCGCCCGCGTTGCTACCCTTTCCTGTGCCGCCGCGTCACCCCCTCGTCCCCCGACTGGGGCGGCTCTCATGACTGAGCTGAACTCTCCCCTCGCCGAGCGCGACGGACCGCGTGACGAGTGCGGCGTCTTCGGAATCTACGCACCCGAGCACGACGTCTCCCGCCTGGCGTACTTCGCCCTCTACGCACTGCAGCACCGTGGGCAGGAGTCGGCCGGCATCGCCGCCGCCGACCGCGGCGGCTACATCATCACCCAGCGGTCGCTGGGCCTGGTCAACCAGGTCTTCAAGGAGCACGACCTCCGCGCGCTGGCCGGCGACCTGGCCATCGGCCACGTCCGCTACTCGACGACCGGCTCCAACGAGTGGGAGAACTCGCAGCCGGTGCACCGCAGCGCCGGGCACAACGGCAACAAAGAGCTGGCGCTGGCGCACAACGGCAACCTCATCAACGCCGTCGAGCTGCACGCCGAGCTGCGGGCCAAGGGCGTCCAGTTCAGCTCCACGTCGGACTCCGAGATCATCGCGGCGATGCTCTCGACCCACCCGGCCGAGAAGCTGGAGGACGCCGTCGCCGACGTCCTGCCGCGGCTGAAGGGCGCCTTCTCCACCGTCGTCATGACCAAGGACAAGGTCATCGCCTTCCGCGACCCGGCGGGCCTGCGCCCGCTGTCGCTGGGCCAGCTCGACGGCCGCTTCTGCGTGGCGTCGGAGACCTGCGCGTTCGACATCATCGGCGCGAAGGCGATGCGCGACGTGCAGCCCGGCGAGATGGTGTCCATCTCGGAGAAGGGCCTGCAGACCCGCCAGATCGTCTCCGGCGCTCGCGAGGCGTTCTGCGTCTTCGAGTACATCTACTTCGCACGGCCGGACTCGCGCATGAACGGCGAGCTGCTCCAGGCCGCCCGCGGCCGGATGGGCGAGATCCTCGCCCGCGAGGCCCCGGCGCCGGGCACCGACCTCGTCATCGCGGTCCCCGACTCCGGCGGCCCCGCCGCCCGCGGCTTCGCGCGCGCCGCCGGCCTGCCGCAGGACGACGGCCTCATCAAGAACCGCTACGTCGCCCGGACGTTCATCCAGCCGGGCCAGGAGTTGCGCAAGCACGGCCTGCGGATGAAGTTCAACCCGCTGCCGGAGATCGTGGGCGGCAAGAAGCTCGTGGTGGTCGACGACTCCATCGTGCGCGGCAACACCACGCGCCAGATCGTCCAGATGCTGCGCGACGCCGGCGCGCTGGAGGTCCACATGCGGATCTCGGCGCCGCCGATCAGGCACCCGTGCTTCTACGGCATCGACATGAGCAAGCGCGAGGAGATGATCGCGCACGACCGGACGCCCGCGGAGGTCGCCGCCGAGCTCGGCACCGATTCGCTGGCCTACCTCTCGCTCGCGGGCGTCTACGAGGCGGTCAACGGCGACCGCGGGCGTCACTGCGACGCCTGCTTCTCGGGCGAGTACCCGCTGCCGGGCACCGAGGACGGCCAGGCCAAGGACGCGTTCGAGCTGCCGCTGCTCTCCTCTTCGGTCTGAGAACGCCTGAGGCCGAAATGGTGGGGTCGGCGTCCTTGCCGCCACGCGGCGGGGGCGCCAGGATGGGCGCATGCGCGTCATCGTCCTCGCCGTCGAGCAGACCCAGTCGCTCGACGTCATCGGCCCCGTCGAGGTGCTCGACGCCGCCTCGCGGATCGTGCAGGACTCCGGCCGCGGCGCGGGCTACGTCGTCGAGGTGGTCACCCCGGGTGGCGGCGCGGTCACCCTCAGCAACGGCCTGACGCTGAGCGCGGGCCCGCTGCCGGGACCGCGCGCGCGCTTCGACACCATCGTCGTCGCCGGCGGCGCCGGCGCGCGGCACCTTGCAGAGGAGGACGAGGCGATCGCGTGGCTGCAGGCCGCGGCGCCACGGGCGCGGCGGGTCGCCGCGGTGTGCACGGGCGCCTTCGCGCTGGCCACGGCCGGGCTGCTGGAGGGCCGGCGCGCCACGACGCACTGGGCCTACTGCGGGTCGCTGGCCGGCGAGCATCCCGGGATCGAGGTCGACGCCGAGCCGATCTACGTCCGCGACGGCGCTGTGTGGACCTCGGCGGGAGTGACCGCCGGGATGGACCTGACGCTCGCCATGGTCGAGGACGACCTCGGCCGCGAGGTCGCCCTGGAGGCGGCGCGCTGGCTGGTCATGTTCCTCAAGCGGCCGGGCGGGCAGGCGCAGTTCAGCGCCGGCCTGGCGGCGCAGACCGCGGCGCGGGAGCCGCTGCGCGAGCTGCAGGGCTGGATCGCCGGGCACTTGGACGCCGATCTGTCGGTCCCGGCGCTCGCCGCGCGGGCCTGCCTGTCGGAGCGCCACTTCGCCCGCGCCTGGCGAGCGGAGACCGGTCTCACGCCGGCGGCCTACGTCGAGGCGCTGCGCGTCGAGCACGCGCGCGCGCTGCTGGAGGACGGCCGAGCCGTCGACGCGGCGGCGCGCGCCGCCGGCTTCGGCAGCGCCGAGGTGCTGCGCCGCGTCTTCCACCGGCGCCTCGGCGTCGGCCCCTCGGCGTACCGCGAGCGCTTCCGCGGCGCCGCGGCCTGAGCTGCCACCACCCATCACGACAGGAGGACCCAGGTCATGGACATCGTCATCCCCGTCTTCGACGACTTCACCGCGCTGGACGCCGTCGGCCCCTACGAGGTGCTGTCGCGCATCGGCGGCCGTGTGCGGTTCGTCGGCCGCGAGGCCGGCCCGGTCGTCACCGACAACGGCATGCTGACCGTCCTGGCGGAGGCGTCGCTGGCCGAGGCGGGCGCTCCGGACATCGTCGTGGTGCCCGGCGGCGTCGGCGTGCGCGCGCTCACCGCCGATCCGGTGTGGCTGGACTGGCTGCGCGGCGTCCACGCGACGTCGACCTGGACGACCTCGGTCTGCACCGGCTCGCTCCTGCTCGGCGCGGCGGGGATCCTCGAGGGGCTGCGGGCCACGTCGCACTGGCTCGAGCTCGAGACGCTGCGCGGATACGGCGCGCAGCCCACGGGGCAGCGCGTCGTCGAGCAGGGCAAGGTCATCACCGCCGCCGGCGTCTCGGCGGGGCTCGACATGGCGCTGACGCTGGCCGCGCGCGTCGTCGGGGAGGACGCGGCCAAGGCGATCCAGCTGGTCCTCGAGTACGACCCGCAGCCGCCGTTCGACAGCGGCTCGGTCGAGAAGGCCGATCCGCGGGCGGTGGCGCGCGTCCGGGCGGCGGTGGCGGCGCGGGAGTCCGCGTCGCGGGATCGCGCGGGGGTGTGACGGAAGACCGGAGATTCCGTGCCGCGCGGGGCGCGCGGCACGGGAGCCTCCGGACGCGGCGCTAAGGTCCGACACCCCCTGATGGACCTCCACGCCGCCCTCCACCAGCACTTCGGGTTCGACCGCTTCCGGCCCGGGCAGGAGGCCGCCGTCGCGGCGGCCGCCTCGGGCCGCGACGTGCTCGTCGTGATGCCCACCGGCGCCGGCAAGTCGCTGTGCTACCAGCTGCCCGCGCTCGTCCGCGACGACCTCACGATCGTCGTCTCGCCGTTGGTCTCGCTCATGCAGGACCAGGTCGAGGCGCTCGAGCGCCGGGTTCCCGGAGCCGCGGCGGTCATCAACTCCCAACAGGACGCCTCGGTCAACGCCGACGCGCTCGCGCGCGCCCGGTCCGGGCAGCTGCGCCTGCTCTACGTCGCGCCGGAGCGGTTCTCCTCGCCCGGGTTCCTCGAGGCGATCCGCGAGGTGCCGATCGGCCTGTTCGTCGTCGACGAGGCGCACTGCGTGTCGCAGTGGGGCCATGACTTCCGGCCCGACTACTTCCGTCTGGCCGACGCCGCCCGCTGGCTGGGCGCCAAGGCGCTGGTGGCGTCGACGGCCACCGCGACGCCGCAGGTCGCGCGCGACATCGTGGCGCGCCTCGGGCTCGCGGAGCCGGCGATCGTCTCGACCG
>JAWVGD010000408.1:0-2905 GCA_033855515.1 Baekduia sp. | reverse complement strand
AGCTTCTCGGCCAGGCCGCGCGCCTCGTCCTCGGTGGCGCCGGGGACGAGGACCACGAACTCCTCGCCGCCGACGCGATAGGCGAGATCGTAGGCGCGCAGCGTCGTGCGCCAGCGGTAGGCGATCTCCCGCAGCACCGCGTCGCCGACCTGGTGGCCCTCGAGGTCGTTGATCGTCTTGAAGTGGTCCAGGTCGCCGAGGACGACGCCGACCGGGCGGCCGCTGACCTCGGACTGCAGCGCCAGCTCGCGCCCGCGGGCGGCCAGCGCCTTGCGGTTCAGCATCTGCGTGAGGGGGTCGACGATCGCGTCGGCGCGATGCTCGACCTCGGAGCGCATGAGCGCCGAGCCGACCAGCGCGATGCCGCACACCAGCGACACCAGGAACGCGAGCCGGTACGGGGCGTCGGCGACCGCCTCGGCGTCGACGCCGACCGTCGCGGCGATGAGCAGCAGGATCGTCAGCCCGACGGCGGCGGCCAGCCCGCGGGGCGTGAAGCGCCCCACGCCGGTGGCGATCGGGATCCCCAGCCACATCAGCAGCGGCGAGTCGGGGCCGCCGGTCCACGCGGCGGTCAGCGCGACGACCACCTGGGCGAACGACCACGCGGCGGCGTAGACGACCTCGGCGTGGTGGATCCGGGCCATGAGCCGGTCCGACACCAGGAACACGACGACGACGAGCGACAGCGTCACCACCGGGACGAAGCCCAGCTGCGGAATGCAGACGAGGATCACGAGCGCCTGCAGCGCGAAGGTGATCTGACGGACCGTCCGGGGACGCCCGCCGACCTCCTGCAGCCGCGCGCGCACGGCGTGGTCGATCAGCCACGTGTCCTCGGTGGCGGGGTCGAGCAGGGGGCTCACGACGGTCGTGGGGGTCATGCAGCCTCCTGCTGGGCCGGCGGTGGCGCCGCGGCGGGCTCGGCCAGCCCGCCGCACACACGGTTGCGCCCGCCGTGCTTGGCCCGGTACAGCGCGCGGTCGGCGCGGGCGTAGAGCGTCTCGAAGTCGAACGGCTCGCCGTCGGCCGACGCGGCGACGCCGAAGCTCATGGTCACGTGCTGGCCGGCGATCGGCGCGGCGCCGACCGAGCGGCGCAGGCGCTCGGCGACCTCCTCGGCCTCGTCGAGATCGGCGCCCGGAAGCAGTACGAGGAACTCCTCCCCGCCCAGCCGGTAGGCCATCTCGTAGGCCCGCAGCGAGAGGCGCCAGCGGAACGCGACGTCGCGCAGGACCGCGTCGCCGGCCTGGTGGCCGGCGCCGTCGTTGACCGCCTTGAAGTGATCGAGGTCGCCGAGGACCATGCCGACGGGCCGCCCGGTCAGCCGCGCCTGCTGTGCGAGCTCCGCCGCGCGGGTGACCAGCGCCTTGCGGTTGAGCATCTGGGTCAGCGGGTCCATGACGGCCTCGGCGCGCTGGGCGACCTCGGTGTGCATGTGGGCCCATCCGAACAGGGCCACGCCGATGATGAGCATGGCCGGGAAGAGCACGAGCGACGGCGTCGAGGCGATGGCCGCCGCGTCGGACGCCAGCCCGACGCCGACCAGCAGCGCGAGCGCGATCGCCACGCCGGCGACGATGCCGCGCGTCGTGAAGCGCCCGGGCAGCGACGAGACCGCCAGCGCGTACCAGGCGACCACGGGCGCGTGGGGCCCGCCGGTCAGCGTCGCGGAGACCGCGATGGCCACCTGCGTCGCCATCCAGGCGAAGGCGTAGACGAGCTCGGGACGCTGGGCCCGGGGCATGCGCCGGTCGCACACGGCGAAGATGACGCCCACGACCAGCATGACGATCGGGCACCACCACCCCAGCCATGGCGCACAGCCGATCAGGACGGCCAGCTGCAGGACGAACGTCACGTTGCGCAGCGTGCGGACCCGCGGACTCATGTCGAGCATGCGCTCGCGTCCGGCCTCGTCGGTCAGCCACGTCGCCGCGGCCTTCCCCGGGCCGTCACCGTCGGAGACGGCGATCGGATCCATCATCCCCATGGCTCCGTGATCGGCACCTGCCGGTCCGGATTGAGGAGGTTTGACCAAAGGAAGAGGCGCCCCGGAGGACGCCTCTTCCCTGCTTCGGTGCTGCTCGGAGCTGCGGCTACTGCTGCTCGCCGTCGCTCGGGACGTCCAGCTCGGCGAGCTCGTCGGCGAACCCGGTGTCGCCGCCGGCGCCGATGTCCTCGAGCTGGGCCAGGTCCTGGTCGAACCCGGCGCCGAACCCGCCCAGGCCGTCACCGTCGCCGAGACCCAGCTCGGCGGCGATCTCGTCCTGGTCGAGCAGACCGACCTCGTCCATCGCGCGCGGCAGCGGCTCGGACGGCTCGATCTCGATGCGGCGGTAGCGCTTGAGCCCGGTGGCGGCCGGGATCAGCTTGCCGATGATCACGTTCTCCTTCAGCCCGTTGAGGGTGTCCTTCTTGCCCTCGAGCGCGGCGTCGGTGAGGACCTTCGTGGTCTCCTGGAAGGAGGCCGCCGAGAGGAAGGAGTCCGTGTTCAGGGACGCCTTCGTGATCCCGAGGATGATCTCCTCGTACTGGGCCGTCTCACCCTTGGCCTTGGCGACCTCGGCGTTGACCCGCGCGAAGTCGTAGCGATCGACGAACTGCCCCGGGAGGTAGTTCGTGTCGCCCTTCTGGTCGACGCGGACCTTCTTGAGCATCTGACGCACGATCAGCTCGATGTGCTTGTCGTTGATGTCCACGCCCTGGGACTTGTAGACCTCCTGCACCTCCTTGACGAGGTACTGCTCGGTCTCGGTCCGGCCGCGGAGCTTCAACAGGTCGTGCGGGTACAGCGAGCCCTCGTTGAGCTGCGTGCCCGCCGCGACGCGCTGGCCGTTCTCGACCAGGAGCCGCGTCCGGCGCGGGAACGTGTAGCGGTGCTCCTCGCCGGCGTCGTCGGTGA
>JAWVGD010000407.1:0-5986 GCA_033855515.1 Baekduia sp. | reverse complement strand
GGGGTCCCGCAGCCCCCCGCCCCACCAGAGGAGAAGGAACGCGCTCACGTACGCCGGCGTCCCGAGGCCGGCAGGAGTCCTGACCAGATCCCATGTGAGCGGGCACCGTCGTCCACCCTGATGGGGGCGGGCACCGCGCGCGAGGGCTCGCAGGCCCCAACCACCCGGATGGGGGATGGCGCTCGCCATCGCCGACCGGCTGCTCCCGCTGCCGGGTCGCGCCCAGCCGCTGGGCTGAGGCGCCCACGGCAACCGGCGCGTACGCGACACTGCGCGGATGCCGCGCCTTCTCACGATCCTGGCCCTGCAGCACGCGCACGTCGCGGGCGACCCCGAGGCGACGCTGGAGCGCTTCGAGCGCCACGTCCGCGCGGTCCCGTCGACCTTCGAGCACGTGCAGCTCGTCCTGGCCCCCGAGTTGTACTTGGCGGCGCCGCCCGCGCCGCTGGAGGGCGAGGCCGGCTACGTCGAGCGCGTCGCCGTCGACCTCCCGGGCCCGCTGACCGAGCGCCTCGGCGCGCTGGCGCGCGAGACCGGGCTCTGGCTCGTGCCCGGCACCGTCTGGGAGCGCACCGCCGAGGGCATCGCCAACACGGCGATCGTCATCGATCCCGACGGCGAGCTGGTGGCGCGCTACCGCAAGTGCTTTCCCTGGCAGCCGTACGAGTCCGCGGTGCCGGGGCGCGAGCTCGTCACGTTCGACATCCCCGAGATCGGCCGGATCGGCCTGGCCATCTGCTACGACGGCAGCTTCCCCGAGGTGTTCCGGCAGCTCGCCTGGTACGGGGCCGAGGTCGTCCTGCAGCCGGTCCTGACCAGTACCGCCGACCGCGAGCCCGAGGTCGTCTGCGCCCGGGCCAACGCGATCTTCAACCAGCTGCACGTCGTCAGCCTCAACGCCCCCTCGCCGCACGGCTTCGGGCGCAGCGTGGTCGTCGACCCCGAGGGCGCGGTGCGCTACGAGGGCGGCTCCGGCGAGGAGCAGATCACGATGACGCTCGACCTCGACGCGGCGGCGACGGCCCGCAGCCGCGGCAGCTTCGCGATCAACCGGATGCTCGACCAGCTCGACCGCCTCGGGCCGGAGCTCGAGCTGCCGATGTATGGCGGATACGTGGCGCGCCCCGCCTCCGCGCGGCGTGAGGAGGGCGAGGCGGCCGTCTGAGCGTCCCCGGACGGAACGCCTCAGCAGGTCGGCCAGCTCGCCAAAGGGCGCAGCGCGCCGTCGACGACCGGCCGGCGCTCGAGTCGCCCGAGCACGCGCGCGAGCACCGGGCGTGTGTCGGCCGGGTCGATGATCTCGTCGACCTTCATGAGGCCCGCGGCGCCGTAGGGGTCGATGTCGGCGCGCATCGCCGCGGCCAGCGCATCGCGCTGCGTCTCGTCCCCGCCGGAGACGACGTTGGCGGCCACGAGCGGATCCATGAACGAGATCTCGGCCGTGGGCCAGGCGTAGACGGCGTCGACGCCGGTGTCGTTGCCGCCGAGGCTGAAGTAGGCCAAGCCGTAGGCCTTGCGCAGCAGCACCGTCAGCTTGGGTGCTTGCGACAGCGCCAGCGCGGTCTGGAGCCGGATCGCGTGCTTGAGCATGCCGTCGTGCTCGACCTGCTTGCCGACGAAGAACCCGGGCACGTCCTGGAAGAACAGCACCGGGACGTCGAAGGCGTCGCAGAGGCACAGCAGCTTGACGGCCTTCTCGCACGCCGCCGGGTCCAGCGCGCCGGCGAAGAACTTCGGCTGGCTGGCGACGACCCCGACCGCGTGGCCGTCGAGGCGGCCCAGACCGCAGACCAGGCCGCGGCCGAAGCCGGCGCCGAGCTCCAGCAGCGAGCCGTCGTCGAGCACGCGCGCAAGGACCTTGTGCACGTCGTAGGCGCGGGCGCGGCGCCGGGGGACGACGGCGCCGAGGTCGGGGTCGGCGGCCAGCGGCGCGCGGTCGGCGGCCGGCGTCCGCGGCGTACGCTCCGCGGCGCTGCCGGGAAGGAGCGCCAGGGCGCGGCGGATCAAGGCGTAGGCCTCGTCGAAGTCCTCGGCGATCAGGTCGATCTGCCCGGTCTTGCGCGCGTGGACGTCGACGCCGCCGAGCTCGTCGTTGGTGATGTCCTCGCCCGTGGCGATCTTCGCCACCAGCGGTGACGTCACGGCCAGGCACGTGCCGCGCACCTGGATGACCAGGTCCGACGTCGCCGAGACGAACGACGAGCCGCCGAAGGAGTCCCCGACGATCACCGTGATGAACGGGACCCGCCGGCGGCGCCGGAAGAGGGCGACGTCGACGGCGACCTGGGCGAAGCCCGCCGAGCCGAGCGAGTCCGGGATGCGCGCGCCGCCGGTGGAGCCGAAGTAGACGATCGGGTGGCCGGCCTTCTCGGCGTGGGCGAACAGGCGCCCCAGGCGCCGGGAGCCCATCGGCGACGACGACCCGCGCTTGACGGTGATGTCGTCGCCGGCGACCGTCACGGGCCGCCCGCCGATGGTCCCGTGGCCTCCGACCTTGCCGTCGCCGGGCGTGTCGGCGTGGTCTTCGGCCCGCAGCGACCGGACGAACGTCCCGACCTCGTCGAACGTCCCGGGGTCGAGCAGCGCGTCGAGGTGCTCGCGGATCGTGCGCTCGCCGCGCGCGTGCAGGCGCTCGATGCGCGCCGTGCCGCCCATCTCGGTCCGGATCCGGTCGCGGCGGTCGCGGAAGTCGGCGACGACGTCGGGCTCTGCGGGCTCGTCGGGCATCGCGGCATCACATCAGCCCGGCCGCCCGCCGCGCGTTCCCGCCGCTGGAGACGCTCGCGGTCTAGTGGTCTTGGTCCTCGACCGGCGCGTCGAGCACGAAGATCTCGAACGTCATCATCGGCGCGAACGTGAACTGGCACTCGTGGGCGAGGACGGTCCGGCCGGTGAGCCGCTCGACCTCCGCCTGGAACTCGGACCGCATCGTCTCCTGGAAGCAGAGCCGGAACTGCCGGACGGCGTCCTCGTGGCCGGCGTCCAGCAGCGTCTGCTCGTTCCGGGTCAGGCCGTCCTCCAGGACGACGAAGACGAACTGGGCCTCGAAGAACGCACGGGCGGCCGTCGGACCGCGGCCGTAGTGCTGCTTCCAGATGCGGACCATCGCGTTGGACATCGCGACCCGCAGTGGGCCGCCGCTGCCGTTGGTCTGGATGTCGCGCGTCTGAAGGTCGGCCATGGGACCAGTGGGTACCACGACCCCTTCGGCTTTCCGGCGCGGCGAGCGGGCGGGTTGGAAAGCAACTTCGCAGGGCCTGCCCGGACCGCGCGGCGGCCACGCCGGTTCAGCGTACAGTCCATGCCGAGGACCCTTTGATCGACTCACACGTCACGGACGCGCCCGCCACGGAGCTCATCGTGATCGGAGCGTCGGCGGGCGGCTTGCAGCCGTTGCGCACGATCATGGAGGCGCTGCCCGCCGACCTGAACGCCGCCATCCTGGTCGTCCTGCACATCCCCTCGACGGGCAACAGCGTGCTGCCCAAGATCCTCGCGCGCTCCGGCGCGCTCGAGGTGGTGGCGGCCGAGGAGGACGTCGCGATCGAGCCCGGACGCGTGATCGTGGGGCGTCCCGACCGTCATCTCCTGGTCATCGGGGGGCGCGCCTGCGTCGACCGCGGGCCGCGGGAGAACGGCCACCGGCCGGCCATCGACCCCCTGTTCCGCAGCGCCGCGGCGGCCTACGGCGCCGCCTGCTGCGGCGTGATCCTGTCGGGGACCCGCGACGACGGCACCGCGGGGCTGGCCGAGATCAAGGCCCACGGCGGGGTGGCGCTCGTGCAGGACCCCGACGAGGCGCTGTACCCGGGAATGCCCGACAGTGCGATCGCCGGGGCCGCCGTCGACGCGGTCCTGCCGGTCGCCGCGCTCGCCGCCGAGCTGGAGCGCCTGGTCGCGGGGCGGGGCCAGGTCGAGCGTCGCGATGGCGATCGCGGCGGGCGTCGTGAGGAGATCCTCACGATCACCTGCCCCGAATGCGGTGGGGTCCTGACCGAAGGGGCAGAGGGAGGCGCGCCGCACTTCACGTGTCACGTCGGCCACGCGTACTCCCCGGACAACCTCGTCGCCGAGCACGCCGAAGCGGTCGAGCGCGCGATGTGGACGGCCGCCCGCAGCCTGGAGGACCGCGCCACGCTGCTCGGACGGATGGCGGCCCGCGCGCACCGCGCCGGCAACCCCCGCTCCGCGCGGCGGTTCGACCAGGCCGCCCAGGCGGCGACCGAGCAGGTGCACACCATCCGCGCGGCCATCGCCGCGCTCGACGACGCGGCCGTCAGCATGACGGGCGACGCCGAGGACGGCACCGAATGACCACCGCGGCCGAGGTCAACCTGGAAGTGCTCCTGGACTTCGTCAAGCGCAACCGCGGTTTCGACTTCACCGGGTACAAGCGCTCCAGCCTGGAGCGCCGCATCGGCAAGCGCATGGAGGAGGTCGGGGCCGCCGGCTACCCCGACTACCTGGACTACCTGGAAGTCCATCAGGACGAGTTCGTGCTGCTGTTCAACACGATCCTCATCAACGTCACGGGCTTCTTCCGCGACCCCCCGACGTGGGACTACCTCCGCGAGGACGTGCTGCCTGCGCTCGTCGCCGCGCACGGTCCCGACGACCCGATCCGGGTCTGGTGCACCGGGTGCGCCTCGGGGGAGGAGGCCTATACCGTCGCGATGGTGCTCGCCGACCTGCTCGGCGTCGGGGACTTCCGTGAGCGGGTGAAGATCTACGCCACCGACGTGGACGAGGAGGCGCTGCAGACGGCGCGCGCCGCGTCGTACTCGGCCAAGCAGGTGGAGCCGGTGCCGCGGGAGGCGCTGGACCGCTACTTCGAGCGGTCAACCGGCCGCTACGGCTTCCGCCCCGACCTGCGGCGGACGGTGATCTTCGGCCGCAACGACCTGGTCCAGGACGCGCCGATCTCCCGGATCGACCTCCTGCTCTGCCGGAACACGTTGATGTACTTCAACGCCGAGACGCAGGCGCGGATCCTGCGGCGCTTCCACTTCGCCCTCGAGGACGCCGGCGCGCTGGTCCTCGGCAAGTCCGAGATGCTCATCACGCACGGCGGTCTCTTCCAGCCGATCGACCTCAAGCGCCGCGTGTTCCGGACCGCGGGCGTCGGGGCGCCGCGTGAGCGCTTGCACTTCCCCCCGAGCGGCGGCGGCGAGGGCACGGGCGACGGGGAGCCGTCCCTGCGCGACAGCGCCTTCGACGCGAGCCCTGTGGCCCAGATCGTCATCGACGGCCAGGCCACGCTGACGGCGGTCAACCAGGCGGCGCGCGAGATGCTCGGGCTGAACGCCGGCGACCTCGGCCGTCCGCTGCAGGATCTGGAGGTGTCCTACCGGCCGTTGGAGCTGCGGTCGCATCTCGATCAGCTGCGCGCCGACGGACAGCCGGTGGCGCTGCGTGGCGTGAGCTGGCGTCCGCCCGCGGGGCGGTCGCGTGTCCTGGACGTGCAGCTGACGCCGCTGACCGACGGCGACGAGCGCTATGGCGCCAGCGTCGCCTACGTCGACGTCACGAGCACCCGCGCGCTGCAGGACGAGCTCGACCGCTCGCGCCACGAGCTCGAGCAGGCCTACGAGGAGCTGCAGTCGACGGTCGAGGAGCTGGAGACGACCAACGAGGAGCTCCAGTCGTCCAACGAGGAGCTCGAGACGACCAACGAGGAGCTCCAGTCGACCAACGAGGAGCTCGAGACGATGAACGAGGAGCTCCAGTCGACCAACGAGGAGCTCGAGACGATCAACGACGAGCTGCGCATCCGAGGCGTGGAGCTCGATGCCGTCAACGGCCTGCTCGAGACGATCCTCGCCACCCTCGGCAAGGCCGTCGTGGTGCTCGACGCCGGCCTGACGGTCAGGGTGTGGAACCGCCACGCCGAGGAGCTGTGGGGCGTGCGCGCCGAGGAGGCCGACGGCCAGAGCTTCCTGGGGCTCGACATCGGCCTGCCGGTCGAGGCGCTGCGCGCGTGCATCCG
>JAWVGD010000406.1:0-7651 GCA_033855515.1 Baekduia sp. | reverse complement strand
ACCCTCGATGGGGACGCATGCCCGAGGGCGACACCATCCACTACGCCGCCAACCGGATCCGCCCGGTCCTGCTGCACCGGATCCCGGACGAGATCCGCACGCCGCACGCGCGCCTCGGCCGCGATCGCTGGCCCGAGCGCCTCGCCGGCCGCACCGTGGAGGCCGTCGAGGCGCACGGCAAGCACCTGTTCCTGCGCTTCGAGGGCGACCTCACGATCCACTCGCACCTGCGGATGACCGGCGCGTGGGGCATCTACCCGGAGGGCCGGCGCTGGGGCCGCTCGCCGCGAAGCGCCTGGCTGGTGCTCCGCGCCCAGGACACGGATGTCGTCCAGTTCCACGGGCCCGTCCTGGAGCTGCTCACCGAGACGCGCCGCCGCTTCGACCTCCGCCTGCGCGCGCTCGGTCCCGACATCGTCACCGACGACTTCGACGAGGACGCCTACCTGCGCCGTCTGCGCGAGGACGACCCGACGCGCGGGATCGGCGACGCGCTGCTCGACCAGCGCACGATCGCGGGAATCGGGAATCTGTGGAAGGCCGAAGCGTGCTGGCTTGCCCAGGTCGATCCATGGCGTCCGACCGCCGCGGTCTCCGACGACGAGGCCCGCCGCCTGGTCCGCGAGGCGCGGCCGCTGATGCGCGAGTCGGCGCTGGACGGCAACCAGACCCGCCACCGCCATGTCTACGCCGCGGCGGGCCGGCCGTGCCCCCGCTGCGGGACGCTCATCCGCCGCCGCGGGCAGGGCGACGACAACCGCACGACATACTGGTGTCCCGGATGTCAGAAGTGACCCGTCCACCCCGCGCCGTGCGCCGCATCGGCCACAAGGGCGCCGACCACATCGCCCCCGGCAACACGGCGGCGAGCTTCGACGCGGCGCTCGCCCACGGCTGCGACATGGTGGAGTTCGACGTGCTGCCCGAGCGGGCCGCCGATGGCGGGCTCACCGGGCGCCTCGTCCTCGCCCACGACTACAAGGTGCTGGCCGAGCGCGAGCCGCTGACGCTCGAAGAGGGGCTGGACCACCTGTGCTCGTCGGCCTTCGACGGCATCGAGCTGGACGTCGACCTCAAGACCACCGGCTACGAGGAGCGCGTGATCGCCGCCCTGCGCGAGCGCGGGATGGAGTCCCGGACGCTCATCTCCTCGATGGAGGAGACGTCGATGCCGGTGCTGCGGGCCGCGTCGTCCGCGGTCCGCCTCGGCCTCTCGGTCCCCAAGGCCAAGCGCGACTACCTCGCCAACCCGGCGACCAAGGTCGTGGCCCGGACCGCCGTCGGCGTCCTGCGACGGACGATGCCGCGGACGATCGCGGCCGCGATGCGCGCGGGCAGGATCGACGCGGTCATGTCGCACTGGTCGCTCGTCACGCCGTATTTCGTCCGCACCGTCCGCCGCGCCGGCGGCGAGCTCTACGTCTGGACCGTCGACGACGCCGACCGCATCCGCGCCTTCGAGCGCATGGGCGTGACCGGCGTGATCACGAACGACCCCCGCCTGTTCGACGCCGAGACCTGAGCGCCGCGCCCGGCCCCTGTTGACCTCTTCCAGCATCCGCCCGTGCGCTTTCGGAAAGCGGTTCTCAGGGCGTGATCGTGCACTCCGCGGCGCTGAAGCCCGCGGGGTCGGCGCCGAAGGTGCCCTGGTGGCCTGAGCGGGTCCGCTTGACGGCCTTGCGGACGACCTTGGTGCCCTTGCGCCACTCGAAGGACACCACGCCGCGCAGGCGGTAGGTCTGGCCCGCAGCGGGCGGCGTGATCGAGAAGTTCCAGCCCGACTCGCGGCGGCGGAACTTCGCGGCGCCGACCGATTGGAAGCCGGAGTCGACGGTCGCGTCGGTGGCCGCCCACTTCTGCGTCGAGGTCCGGAAGTACTGCACTTGGAAGCGCATGTACATCTTCTCCCCGGCCTTGCCCGAGCCCGGCATCGACGCCCGGATCCCGATCGTGTCGGGGTGCTTGGTCGTGTCGCAGATGTTGACCGTCGACCACAGCAAGGGCGACTGGTCGACCGTCGGCGCCTTGGCGGCCGTCGCCGCCCGGGCGCCCGGAGCGCCGCCGGCGGCCAGCGCGGCGACGGCACCGGCCGCGAGGACCAGGGCGGTGGTGCGGCGCGTCGCGCGGTCGGGCACGGACGAAATGTACCGGCGTGTGATGGACCGGCCGTCGGTCCGTAGTGTCGGCGTGGGATCAGTCATGGAGCTCTCCACCTCCGAACCGGCGACGGTCGGATTCGATGCGCTGTATCGCGAGTCGGCGTCGGACGTCTTCGCCTACGTCCTCACGCTGCTGCGCGACCGCGCCGCGGCCGAGGACGTCACCGCGGCCGCCTTCGAGCGCGCCTACCGGCGCCAGGCGACGTTCGACCCGGGCAAGGGCACGCAGCGCGCGTGGCTGTTCGTCATCGCGCGCAACGCGGCGCTCGACGAGCTGCGCCGGCGCAAGCGCACGGCCGCGCTGCTGACCGATCCCGAGGACCCCGCGGCGCGCGCGGCCGCGGCCGACGCCGGTGATGACGACGCCCCGGCGCGCCGTGCCACCGTACGGGCGGCGCTGGAGGCGCTGGCCCCGCGCGATCGGGAGCTGATCGCCCTCAAGTTCCACGCCGGCCTGGGCAACGCCGAGATCGCCAAGGTCCTCGGCGTCTCCGAGAGCAACGCCGGCACGCGCGTGCACCGCGCGGTCACCCGACTCAGGAAGGCCTGCCATGCGTCGTCGTGACGCGCTCCCGGAGCCGGAGGCCGTCCGCGGCCTGCGCGAGCTGGAGGCCGCGCTGGCCGCCGCGCCCGGCGCCGATCCCGACCTCGCGACGCTCGTCGCCGACGTCGACGCCGCCCGCCCGCAGCCCAGCGCCGCGTTCCTGGCGTCGCTGGACGCGCGGGTCCACGCAGGGTTCCCCACCGATGCCGTCGCGCCGCGCCGCGCGGCCCGCGAGCCGTGGCACGCGCGGCTGCGCCGCCGGCAGATCCTGCTGCCGGTGGCCGGCCTCGGGCTGGCCGCGGCGCTCGCGGCGCTGGTCGTGTCGCTGCCGGGCGGCGGCGGCGCTCGCTCGGGCGACAGCGCGAGCATGGGCCGCAAGCCACCGGCCACGCAACAGCACGACAGCGCGGCCGTCCCGGCCGCCGCCGGCGGCAGCGCATCCTCCTCCGGCGCGGCGCCCGCCGCGAAGGCCGCCCCCATCGCGCCGCTGCCGTCCACGACCACCTCGGCCACGCCGCGCAAGGTCCAGCGCGCCGCCGAGCTGACCCTGACCCCGGCGGCCGGCGGCGTGCAGGACACCGCCGACGGCGTGGTCCGCGAGACCCAGGCGGCCGGCGGCTACGTCCAGCAGTCCCAGGTCGCCACCCAGGACGGCGGCGGCGACGCGACGTTCACGCTGCGGATCCCCTCGGCGCGGCTGGACGACGCGCTCGCGCGCCTCTCCAGGCTCGCCCACGTCGGCGCGCTGCAGCAGTCGGCGACCGACATCACCGCCGCGACCGTCTCGGCGGCCGACCGCCTGGGCGACGCCCGGGCCGAGCGCCAGGCGCTGCTCAACGCGCTCGGCCGCGCGACGACCGATCGCCAGATCGCGTCGCTGAAGGCGCGCCTGCGCGACAACCGCTCGGAGATCGCCGCCCGCAAGGGCGCCCTGGACGCCCAGCGCCGGCGCGCCGATCTGGCGACGGTCGGCGTGACGATCACCGCGGTCGGCGCCGGCCACGGCGGCGGTGGCAGCTGGACGCCGCGCGACGCCCTGCACGACGCCGGGCGGGTCCTGGAAGTGGCCGGCGGCATCGCGCTGATCGCCCTTGCGGTGCTCCTCCCGGTCGGGGTCCTGGCCGCCCTGGGCCTGCTCGGCAGCCGCATCGTCCGCCGCCACCGCCGCGAGGCCGCGCTGGACCGGACCGCCTAGGGGCTCGCTTAGACTCCGCGCGTGCCCTCCACCGCGCAGAGCGTCGAGCTGCTGGCCCAGGTGCCGGTGTTCGAGGCGCTCGCGCCTGCCGACCTCGGCCGCGTGGCCGACGTGGCGGTCCCGCGCCAGTTCCCCGGCGGCCAGGTCATCTTCCGCGAGGGCGATGCCAGCGACACGTGCTACGTCGTCAACCGCGGCCACGCCCGCGCGGTGCGCGAGAACGTCGACGGCCGCACGATCACGCTGGCGCACTTCGCGCCCGGCGACATCTTCGGCGAGCTGGCGATGTTCGACGACGAGAAGCGCTCGGCGACCGTCGAAACGCTCGACGACGTCGAGGCGATCGCGATCCTCGGCCAGGACATGCGGCGCCTTCTGCGCGAGCACCCCGACATCGCGGTCAAGCTCGTCATCGGCCTGGGCCGCCGGCTGCGCGAGGCCAACGAGCGCCTCGCCCGCCAGTCGTTTCAGACCGTGCAGAGCCGCGTCGCCGGCGTCCTGGGGCAGCTCGTGCGCCAGGCGCAGTCCGAAGGCGCCGGCGAGAAGGACGTCCTCGTCACGATCACCCAGGCCGACATCGCGCAGCTCGCCGGCTCCTCGCGCGAGTCCGCCAGCCGCTTCCTCGCGGTCCTCGAGCGCGCCGGCGTCGTCACCCAGGGCCGCGGCCGCGTCACCGTCCACGAGCCGTCGGCGCTGGAGCGCTACGTCTACTGATGGCGCGCTCGGGCGGTCCGGGGGCGCCATCTGAGCACTCGGCCGGGGGCGTGGTCGTCCGCGGTGAGGAGTGCGTCGTCATCGTCCCGACCCGGCGCGCGGCCAACGGCGCCAAGGTCCTCGCGCTGCCCAAGGGCCACGTCGACCCGGGCGAGACACCCGTCCAGGCGGCCGCCCGCGAGGTCCGCGAAGAGGCCGGCGTCGACGCCGACCTGCTGGGCGATCTGGGCTCTGTCCGCTACTGGTACATGCGCGGCGGCAAGCGCATCGCCAAGCAGGTCGACTTCTTCCTCTTCGCCTACCGGGACGGCGACGTCGCCGACCACGATCACGAGGTCGAAGAAGCCCGCTGGATGCCGCTCACCGAGGCCGCCGAGGCGCTGAGCTACGACGGCGAGCGGGACATGGCGACCCGCGCCCTGTCGCGGTTGCGCTCCGACGGGTAGTCTCCGGCGTCGGATGCAGGTCCTCAACTTCTACTCCACGATCTTCGCCGATCAGCTCAAGCGCGGCCGGAAGACCGCGACGATCCGCCTCGGCGACAAGTCGCACAAGTACAAGAAGAACCAGGCGGTGATGGTCACCATCGGGTACCAGCACTCGCCCCGTGAGAAGATCTTCGACGCGGTCATCGACCAGGTCGAGGTCAAGCGTGTCCGCGACCTGACGCCGCGGGACATCGAGCACGACAACCCGGAGTTCCGCCGCCACGAGGAGATGATCCACTTCCTCGAGCAGATCTACGGCAAGAAGGTCACGATGGACGACACCGTGACGGTCGTGCGGTTCTCGCAGATCATCGTCCACCCGCCGTCGTTCACCGATGCCCGCCTGGGCATCGGCGGCGCCCAGAACTAGCGCGCGGGGCACGGCGGGCACCGTGCTGCGGGTCTTCATCGCCGACGACTCACTGGGGTTCGGGACGCTGGCCGCGGCCTGGCTCGATGCGCACGAGGACATCGAGGTCGTCGGCGCGGCGCGCAGCGCCGCCGGCGCGATCGAGACCGTCGACGACGCCCGGCCCGACGTCGTCATCCTCGACCGGCTGCTGCCCCAGCCCGAGCACTCCGAGCAGGTCCTGGCCCACGTGCGGTCCACGCTGCCCGACGCCGCCGTCCTGCTCGTCTCCGGCATGCCGGACGAGGACCTGGCCGGCGAGGCGCGCAGCGCCGGGGCCGACGGCCACGTCAGCAAGGCGGCCAACGCCGAGGCGCTGGCCGACGCCGTGCGCCGGGTAGCGGCCCTGCGGCGACCCGCCTAGGAACCTCTTTCAGCGTCAGCGGGCGGGCTGAGTTACGAGGCCGGCGGCGGGACCGAGCTGGTGACGCGGCCCGGTGCCGGCGTGTCGAACACCGGCGGCAGCGCCGGCGTCAGCGGCCCGAACGACACGGGGGTCAGCGACCCCGATGCGGCCGGTACGCGGCGCGCCGTTCCGGCGGCCGCGGCCATCAGGCCGCCGGCCAGCGTGGCGACGGACCCGGCCAGGGCGATCCAGGCCCCGGATCCGAGCTTGACGAAGTCGGCGGCCGCCTGGCCACCCGGGCGGTGCACGAGGTGGACGACGACGAGCGCGACTCCGGCGGCACCCACGACGGCGATGGCCTGCCCGGCCGCGCGCGGCTCGACCCGGATCGCGGCGCCGAACGCGCCCGCGGCGCCCACGACCAGCGCCACCACGGCGAGCATGCCGACGCAGAGCGCGATGTCGGCGCCCTGGAGCTCCTGCCATCCCGACGCGGAGATGCGTGAGGGGAGCGCGGCGGCCAGGGTCTGCGCGAACCCGCGCAGGGCCGGAACCTGATCGCCCTGGGCGCTGATCGCGTCGCGCAACCGCTGCGGGACGTCGACCGTGTACCACGGGCGCCACAGGGACGCCAGGGCCGTGAGGGCCCCGAGAATCGCGACGATATGGCCCGTACGCAGGCCCTTCTGCTCCATGGACCCATCATCGGCCGTTCGGCGCCGACCGATCGGCTCTGGGGTCGGCCGGTCGACGGATGACCGACCACCTGGCACTCAGATGTGAAGAGTGCCAACCGCGCCTTGACGGCCCTATCCGACTCGCTAGGATGGGACATGAGCGCTGGCACTCCGCACCTGCGAGTGCCAATCACCGCGCAATCGTTGCAGTCCGTCACCTCAACGGAGGTCACCAGAATGAAGCTCAAGCCCCTCGGCGATCGGCTGATCGTACGGGCAGTTGAAGAGGAAGCGACCACGGCCAGCGGCCTGGTCCTCCCCGACACGGCCAAGGAGAAGCCCCAGAAGGGCGAGGTCGTCGCGGTCGGCGACGGTCGATTCGACGACGACGGCGAGAAGCGCATCCCGCTCGACGTCACCGCCGGCGACACCGTCCTGTACAGCAAGTACGGCGGCACCGAGATCGTCTTCGACGGCGAGGACCTCCTGGTCCTGCGCGAGTCCGACGTCCTCGCCAAGATCGAGAATTAGGAGACTTCATGGCTCACAAGGAACTGAAGTACAACGCCGAGGCCCGCAAGGCCCTCGAGGCCGGCGTCGACGCCGTCGCCAACGCCGTCAAGGTCACGCTCGGCCCGAAGGGCCGTTACGTCGTCCTCGACAAGAAGTTCGGCGCCCCGACGATCACGAACGACGGCGTCACCATCGCTCGTGAGATCGAGGTCGAGGACGTCTTCCAGAACCAGGGCGCGATGCTCGTCCGCGAGGTCGCCACGGCGACCAACGACGTCGCCGGCGACGGCACGACGACCGCCACGGTCCTGGCTCAGGCGATCGTCCGCAACGGCCTGAAGAACGTCACCGCTGGTGCGAACCCGCTCGGCCTCAAGAAGGGCATCGAGCGCACCGTCGACCAGATCGTCGACAACATCCGCAAGCTCTCCAAGCCCGTCCAGGGCAAGGAGCAGATCGCTCGCGTCGCCACCATCTCGGCCGGCGACGAGGAGATCGGCGACGTCATCGCCGACGCCATCGAGAAGGTCGGCAAGGACGGCGTCGTCAACGTCGAAGAGGGCCAGACCTTCGGCATGGACCTCGAGTTCACCGAGGGCATGCAGT
>JAWVGD010000405.1:0-2561 GCA_033855515.1 Baekduia sp. | reverse complement strand
CGCAGGAGCGCGACGGCGAACGCCGCCCCCATGCCGAGCTGCGCCACGACCGTCCCGGCCGCCGAGCCGTCCAGCCCCCAGCCGAAGCCGTAGACGAACACGAGCTCCAGCACGACGTTGACGGCGTTCGTGACGAGCACGACGACGAGTGGGGAGCGAAGGTCGCCCACGCCGCGCAGGTAGCCCTGGGCCGCGAGCGCGATCAGCGCGCACGGCAGCCCGAGCGCGCTGATCCGCAGGTAGCGCGCGGCCAGGTCGGCGACGTGCCCGGATCCGCCGACGAGCGTCATGAGCGGACCGGCCAGTGCGACGATGACGACGACCATCGCCGCGCCGATGGCCAGCGCCAGCCACAGCGCCTGGGCGGCGACCTCGCCGGCGCGCTCCTCCTCACCGGCGCCGTGCAGGCGCGCGACCTGGGCGGTCGTGCCGTAGGTCAGGAAGTTCGCGAGCGTGACGACCGCGCCGAGGACCGAGGCCGCGAGCGCCAGCGCGGCGAGCTGCTCGGTGCCGATGTGCCCGACGATCGCCGTGTCGGCCAGCAGGTAGAGCGGCTCGGCCGCCAGCGCGCCGAGCGCGGGGATCGCCAGCCGGAGGATCTCGCGGTCGTATGGCGACCCCGCGCCGACGCTGACCCGTCGCAGCAGGCGACGGCGGCCTGGAGGATCGGCTTCGGCGGGCACCGTCGCCACTCTACGATGACGCCCATGAGGCGCAGCGCCGCCCTTGCCGCCGGTCTCGCGCTCGCCCTCGCCGCCTGCGGGACGGATGCCCCCGCCATGCCCAGCACCTGCACCGACACCGACCAGGCCGGCTACGCCAAGGCGCTGCGGGCCGCCCCCGGGGACGTCCGCCTGCCCGGCGGCGTGCCGATCTCGACGTGCCTGGAGCGCGTGCGCACCGACGCCGAGCTGCAGAACCTCGGCAGCGTCGTGCACCTCGTGGCGGAGGACCTCGCCGCCGGTGCGCGCGCGGGCGACGTCGCTGCCGCGCGTGAGCTGGGCTACCTCAACGCGGCGGTCGCCGTCGGGGCCGCTGGTTCGAACGGGATCAGCGCGGAGCTGGCCCGGCGCGTCTCGGTGACCGGCACCGGGCTGGCCGACGCGCCGCCCGCCGTGGCCCGCGCGCTGGCCCAGGGCCAGGCGGCCGGGGCGGCGCGCCGGTGAGGCTGCGTCTCTGGCACGCGGCCGACGGCGCGCGCATCGCCTACCGCGAGGCCGGGACCGGCCCGCCGCTCGTCTTCCTGCACTCGGCGGGGCTGAGCCACCGCGAGCTGGAGCCGGCCGTCGAGGGGCTCGAGCATCGCTTCCGGCTCGTGCTGCCCGACCTCCCGGCCCACGGCGACTCCGAGGACCGCCCGCGCCACCCGTACACGTTCGACTGGATGGCCGGCGTGATCGCGGCGTTCTGCGTCGACACGGCCGGCCGCCGGCCGCTGGTCGCCGGCCACGGCCTGGGCGCCGACCTGCTCATCCGCGCCATCGAGCTGGGGCTGCTGGCGCCGGGGCGGCTCGCGCTCCTGCCGTGCCGCCTGCACCGGCCGCCCGAGCGCCCGCGAGCCCACGGCGCGTGGATGGCCGCCGCGCGCGCCGCGGGCGCACCTGGGCTGGACCGCGTCGCCGGCCACGCGGCGCGGCTCGCGTTCCGGCCCGAGCGCGGCCTCGCGCTGACGGCGCGGCGCGTGCCGGAGGCCCAGGACCTGGTCCGCCACGCGATGGCCGACGTCGGTGGCAACGCGAACCTCGCGCGCTCTTGGGCGCGGCTGGCCCGCAACCTGCCGCGTGGGCCGCGGCGGGAGGTGCTCGACCTGCTCCCGGAGCTCGACATCCCCGTGCTGCTGCTCTGGGCCGACGAGGACCGCCACCATCCGCTGCGCGGTGCCGAAGAGGCGCTCGATCTGCTGCCGGATGCCATCCTGCGCGTCCTGCCCGGCACCGGGTACCTCATCGCCTACGACGACCCCGTGGGCGTGGCCCGCGAGATGTTGTCGTTCTTCAGTTGACGACCCCGTCGCAGGGCCGGCGCCCGCCGGCATCACGCGTGCGGCGGCTGCATCGTAGGCTCCAGGCCATGCCCCCCTCGAAGAAGACGCTGTACGGCGGCGAGACCAAGAAGGCCGTCGAGAACTTCCCGATCTCCGGCGAGACCGTCCCGCTGGCCGTCATCCACTGGCTCGGCCGCATCAAGGGCGCCGCCGCCCTGGTCAACGCCGACCTCGGCAACCTCGACGCCGCGCTGGCCCAGGAGATCGCCACCGCCGCCGAGGCCGTCGCCGCCGGTGAGCACGACAACCAGTTCCCGATCGACGTCTTCCAGACCGGCTCGGGCACCTCGTCCAACATGAACACCAACGAGGTGCTGTCGGCGCTCACGGGCGGCAAGGCCCATCCCAATGACCATGTGAACTTCGGGCAGTCGTCCAACGACGTCTTCCCGTCGGCCGTGCACCTCGCGGCGCTCGACCGCACGACGAACGAGCTGCTGCCCGCGCTCAAGCAGCTGGAGCGCTCGCTGGACCGCAAGGCCAAGAAGTTCAAGGACGTGGTGAAGTCCGGCCGCAC
>JAWVGD010000404.1:0-6509 GCA_033855515.1 Baekduia sp. | reverse complement strand
CGGCGTCCGAGACGCCTGCCGGGTCGCTCGTCTGCGCCAGCCCAGGGGCCGGCGCCGCGGCGAGGGCCGCGAGCAGGCAGAGCAGGACGACGAGGGTTGGCCTCACCTCCAGGACAACGGCAGGTGCTCCCCTGGAGCGGAGCCCGTTGGACGCATGGCCGAGGGGCCACGGCGTCCCGGCCGTGCGCTTTCAGGCCCGGAGGACCACGCGGGCGCTGCCGAGGCGGATCTCGTCGCCGTCGGCGACCGCCGCCCGCGTCACCCGCACGCCGTTGACCCAGGTCCCGTTGGTGGAGCCGGTGTCGATCAGCACCCACCCTCCGGCGCCGTGGCGCAACTCCGCATGGCAGCGCGAGACCGACGACTCCACGAAGCGGACGTCGCAGGTCCGCGAGCGTCCCAAGATCAGGCAGGCACCCGGGGCGGTGGGCGCGACGAGGCTTGGGCAGTCGTCGCGGCGCAGCCGGCGGCCGAGCGCCAGCAGCAGCCGGTCGACGGGGCTGGGGAGGTCGGCCGCGAGCGGGACGAGCTCGTGGGCGCGCTGGGCGCCGAGGGCCACCGAGAGACGTCCCTCGAACGTGTCGGCGCTCAGCTCTCCGCGCAGGTAGGAGGCCCGCAGCCGCCGCTCGGTCCGCCCGCGTTCCCGGTCCCCGATCCGCACCGACCGATCATCGCGCTCGCGCATCGGTCCCGCAACGCGCACCGCGCAGGATCGTGACGCGGGCGTGCTGTTCGGTCACCCCTTGCGGCATAGCGTCGCGCCGGTGTCCACCGACCCCCGCCAACACCTCGGCCGCCTCGGCGAGCAACTGGCCGCGTCGCACCTCGAGCGCCTCGGGTACGCGATCGTGGCGCGCAACCACCGCACGCGCTACGGCGAGATCGACCTCATCGCCTGCGACGGGGAGAGCCTCGTCTTCGTCGAGGTCAAGACGCGGCGGGGCCGCGGCGACCCCTGGGACGCGCTGCATCCCGCCAAGCGGGCGCAGGTCCGCCGGATGGCGCGCGCCTACCTGACCGACGCCGAAGACCGCCCACGGGTGCCGCTGCTGCGCTTCGACGCGATCGGGATCGTGATCGACGCGCGCGGCTCGCTCACGCGCCTGGAGCACCTCGAGGACGCGTTCTGAGGACTACAGCGTGAGCTGCTGGTAGGCCGCCGACTGGAACGACATCCGGTGCAGCGGTGAGACGCCCTGGCGCATGATGGCCTCGCGGTGCTCGGGCGTGGAGTAGCCGACGTGCGTCTTGAACTCCCAGCCCGGGTGGCGAGCGTCGGCACGGTGCATGAAGCGGTCGCGGGTCACCTTGGCGACGATGCTCGCGGCGGCGATGGCCGCGCTCTTGGCGTCGCCGTCGACGATCGCGCGACCTGCGCGGCCTTCGAGGTCGCCGACCGGGAAGCCGTCGCTGAGACAGAGCACGCCCGTGCCGTGCTCGGGCGCCGATGTGACGTTCAGCAGCGCCTCGCGCAGCGCGGCGATGTTCGTGCGGTGCAGGCCGCGACGGTCGATCCCGCCGGCGCAGCGCGAGACGACCGCCACGCGCGTGGCCGTGCGCAGCACGATCGGGTAGAGCGCCTCGCGCGCCTCCTCGCTGTGCTGCTTGGAGTCGTTGAGGACCGCGAGCGCGCGGGTGTCGCCCGGCCCCAGAGCGTCGAAGTCGAACAGGACCGCCGCCGCGACCAGCGGCCCGGCCAGGCACCCGCGGCCGGCCTCGTCGGCACCGGCCACGAACCGGACGCCGAGCGCGCGATCGTGGGCGAAGAGACGCCGGCCGCTGTGCGCCCTGCTCTTCTTGCGCTGCTTGGCCTTGGCGGCGGACGACGGCTTGGCGGCCTGGGACACGACGGGCGCCGCAGTGGGGCTAGAGGACGCCGATGCGCTTCGGCGGCCAGTAGGTCGCGAAGGCGCCGCCGATGATCCACTTCTTGGGGACGGGGCCCCAGAATCGGCTGTCGTCGGACTCGCCACGGTTGTCCCCCATCATGAACCAGTGACCGGCGGGGATCTTGATCGGCCGCGGGAAGTCGCAGCCGGTCCCGCCCGCGCACGGACGCGTGAAGTCGTCCTTCTGGCGCTTGCCGTTGACGTAGGCGTGGCCGCCCTTGATGTAGAGCGTGTCCCCCGGCCCGGCGACGACCCGCTTGATGAAGTTGACGCTGGACTTGGTGGCCGTCGGCCGGTCGCAGGCCTGGTCGGGCTTCTTGTCGGGGTCGCCACAGGTGTTCAGGTCCGACCCGGCGGGCGGGTGGAACACGAGCACCTCACCGATGTGCGGGTCGTTGAAGCGGTTGCCGATCCGGTTGACCAGTACGCGCTGGCCGATCTCGAGCGTCGGGACCATCGACTCGCTCGGGATCCGGTACGGCTTGATGAGGAACGCCTGGATGCCCAGGGCCAGGCCCAGGGCAACCACGACGATCACGATGAGCTCGACGAACGAGCTGCCCGCCGACTTGTCCTTCTTGGCTTCGCCCGTCGACGGGCTCACGTTCAAGCCTTGTCGGCGTCGGCGTCGGCCGGAGCCTCGGCGGCGGCGGGCTCGCCGCTCGCCTCGGCCGCGGGCGCATCGGGCGCCTCGACGACCGCGGACTCCTCGCCCACGACCTCGTCCTGCGTGACGCCCTCGGCGTCGACGGCCCCGGCGGTCGCAGCGGCCTCGGCCTCGAGGACGGCGGACGGGTCGTGCAGCAGGCCCGGCTCGACGATCTCCTCGGGCCCGACGTACCGGCGCTCGCGAACGCGGGCGGACTTGCCGACGCGATCGCGGAGGTAGTACAGCTTGGCGCGACGGACGTCACCGCGAGCGGAGATCTCGATGCGCTCGATCTTGGGCGAGTGCACGGGGAACGTGCGCTCCACCCCCACGCCGAAGGACTGCTTGCGGACCGTGAAGGTCTCCCGCACGCCGTGGCCCTGACGCTTGATCACCACGCCCTCGAAGACCTGCGTGCGGCGACGCGTGCCCTCGATGACCTGGAAGTGGACACGGAGGCGATCCCCCGCCTGGAAGCGGGGAACACGGCGCAACTGTGCGCGCTCGAGGGATTCGATAACGGTGCTCATGGCAAGAAAAGGGCGCGGAGATCCGCTCCGCGCGTCGGCTGGTGATGGTAGCGAAGCGACGCCCGGCGGGCGTCTAGCCCGACATGGGGCCGAAGGGATCCGGCCCCGAGCCCCGCGGTGTGGGCTCGGACATCGGTCCGAAGATGTCGGTCCCGCCCACCCCGCCGCTGCGACGGCCGTCGCCGGACTCGGGGTCCGGCGGATGGGCGGTCGGTCCCACGACGCCACGCTCGTGGCTGCGCATGCGCCGCCACGTGTGGATCTCCTCGTGGTGGCCCGAGAGCAGGACGGCAGGCACCTTCCAGCCGCGGTAGTCGGCGGGACGGGTGTAGTGCGGGTACTCGGGGTCGCCGCCGAGCGCCTGGCTGAAGGACTCCTCCAGCGCGGACTCGGCGTGGCCCAGGGCGCCGGGCTGCTTGCGCAGCACGGTGTCCATGACGACCATCGCGGCCAGCTCGCCGCCCGAGAGGACGTAGCGGCCGACCGAGATCGCGTCGGAGGCGAAGTGCTGCACGATGCGCTCGTCGAAGCCCTCGTAGCGGCCGCACAGCAGCGTGATGGCCGGCTCGGCCGCCAGCTCGTCGACGAGGGCGTCGTCGAGCATCCGGCCGCCGGGCGTGAGCGCGATGACGCGGCGCTGGTTGCGCAGGTCGACGGGGTCCTGCCCGTAGATGCCGCGCAGCGCCTGGTCCATGACGTCGACGCGCAGCACCATGCCGGCGCCGCCACCGAACGGCGTGTCGTCGACCTGGCCTCCGGAGAGCGGCGTGTAGTCGCGCGGGTTGAACGAGCGCAGCTCGTGGCCCTCGGCGACCGCGTTGCGCACGTGGCGCTGGGTCTGGAACCACTCGAACCACTCCGGGAAGAGCGTCACGACATCGAGTTGCATGCCTACTCCTCCGCCAGGAACGCGAGGTCGACGTCGATGCGGCGCGCGTCGAGGTCGACGGTGCGCACGGCGTCGGAGATCAACGGCACGAGCAGGGCCGAGGCGGCCGGGTCGGCGTCGCGCCGGACCTCGAGCAGCTCGCAGGACGGGTAGGGCAGCAGCTTGACGACGACGCCGACCTCGCGATCGCCGTCGACGACGCGACAGCCCTGGAGGTCCTCGGCGTACCACTCGTCCTCCTCCAGCGGCGGCGCGTCGGCGCGCCGGACCCAGAGGTCGGTGCCGCGCAGGGCGTCGACCGCCTCGCGCGAGTCGACGCCGGCCAGCCGGAGGATCGGACGGGCCTCGGTGCCGGCATGGCGGACGACGGCGATCTCGGCGCCGTCGACGATGAGCGTCCGCCGGCCGGCCAGCAGCCGGATGCGCGGCTGGGTGACGTGGAACGAGCCGTCGAGCCCGTGCGCGCGGCCGATGCGCCCCACGGACAGGAGCGCCTCGGTCGTCGGTTGCACCGAGGGCACCTCAGTCGACGATGTCGACGAGGACGCGGCGCTGCTCCTTCACGGCCGCCGCCTTGACGACCGTTCGCAAGGCGTTGGCCGTGCGGCCGCCCTTGCCGATGACGCGGCCGTAGTCCTCTTCACCGACCGACAGCTCGAGGACGACGGTGCCGTCCTCCTCGTCGAACTGCTCGACGGCGACGGCGTCGGGCTCGTCGACGAGCTGGCGCGCCAAGTAGTCGAGCAGCTCGCGCAACGGTCCCTAGCGGGCGTCGACGTCGATGCCCTGCGTGCGCAGGAGCTTGCGGACCTGCGGGCTCGCGGTCGCGCCCTTGGCGACCCAGTCGCGCACGCGATCCTCCTGCACCGTGATGGTGGAAGGCTCGGTCTGGGGGTTGTACTGGCCCAGGATCTCGATGTTGCGGCCGTCACGGGGCGAGCGCTGATCGGCGGCGACGATGCGCCAGATCGCGTTCTTCTTGGCGCCCACGCGGGTGAGTCGAAGTCGTACTGCCATGAAAGTCCTTGATTCGGTCGGAAAGCGACGGGGGAGGTTAGCGGGCTTGGCGCATCATGGCCTGCAGGTCGGGCATCTTGCCGCGGCCGATCTGCTTCATGACCTTGCGCATCTGCCCGAACTGCTTGACGAGCTGGTTGACGGCCTGCACGTTGGTGCCCGATCCCTTGGCGATGCGCAGCCGTCGCGAGCCCTTGATGAGCTCGGGGCGACGGCGCTCGTCGGGGGTCATCGAAAGGATGATCGCCTGGACGCGATCGAGCTCCTTCTCGTCGACCTTCAGGCCCTTCATCTGCTGTCCGGCGAAGCCGGGCATCATGCCCAGCAGCGACGTCAGCGGACCCATCTTGCGCAGCTGGCGCAGCTGCTTGAGGAAGTCCTCGAGGGTGAACTCGTCCTTGCGCAGCTTGCGCTCGAGCTCCTTGGCCTCGTCCTCGTCGAACTGCTGCTCGGCTTTCTCGATGAGCGACAGGACGTCGCCCATGCCGAGGATGCGCTGCGACATCCGGTCGGGATGAAACGGCTCGAACTGGTCGAGCTTCTCGCCGACCGAGGCGAAGAGGATGGGCTTGCCGGTGACGGCCTTGACCGAGAGCGCGGCGCCGCCGCGGGCGTCACCGTCGAGCTTGGACATGACGACGCCGTCGAAGTCGACGGCCTCGGCGAACTGCGTGGCCACGTTGACGGCGTCCTGGCCGGTCATCGCGTCGACCACGAGCAGGATCGACGTCGGCCGGACGGCCTTGCGGATGTCCTTGAGCTCCTGCATCAGGCGCTCGTCGACGTGCAGGCGGCCCGACGTGTCGACGATGAGGACGTCCTTGCCCTCCTGCTTGGCGCGGTCCAGCGCCCAGCGCGCGATGTCGACGGGGTCCTTGTCGGTCCCCTGCTCATAGACCGCGGCGCCGGCCTGGCCGCCGAGCTTGATGAGCTGCTCGACGGCGGCCGGGCGGTAGACGTCGCAGGCGGCGACGGCGACCGACGAGCCGTTCTGCTCCTTGAGCAGGCGCGCGAGCTTGGCCGTGGCCGTCGTCTTGCCCGAGCCCTGCAGGCCGGCCATGAGGATGACCGTGGGCGGGCGCGGCGCGAAGGTGATGCCCGCCGACGAGCCGCCCATCAGGGCGGTGAGCTCCTCGTTGACGATCTTGACGACCTGCTGGCCGGGGTTCAGCTGGCCGAGGACGCCGGCGCCCAGGCAGCGCTCCTTGACCGTCGTCGTGAACTGCTTGACGACCTTGAAGTTGACGTCGGCCTCCAGCAGCGCGAGGCGGATCTCGCGCATGGCCTTGTTGACGTCGTCCTCGGTCAGCGTGCCGCGGCCGCGGACGTCGGACAGGGTCTCCTGGAGCTTCTCGCCGAGCGCGTCGAACATGTCGTTTCAGTCTAGGCGGGCGGCGCCGACCGGTCGGTGCCGGCCGGGCGCACGGACGGCACGATCCGGGCGGGGATGCTGATCGCCGCGCCCGTGCGCTCGAGCAGGTCGGCCTGGACGTTCATGACCTGGGCCGCCTGCTCGAAGGAGGCCGCCGCCGCGG
>JAWVGD010000403.1:0-8053 GCA_033855515.1 Baekduia sp. | reverse complement strand
TCGCCTGGGAGAACCCCGGTGAGGTCGATGCCCGCCTGGTGTGGGTGGAGCAACTGCGGCCCGACGCGTGGGAGGCATCGACGGCGGCGAGCCAGGCCGTGCGACGGGCGCGACGGGGAGCACAGCGTCCGCCCGCGTAGCGGCGCTGCCGGCGCCCCGCGGCGGCGCTCGGTCCGATGATCGACCTCTCGACCCAACTCGACCTCATGCGGCGCGGCGAGACGAGCGCCGCCGAGCTCGCCGAGCACGCGATCGGATCCGCCGGCCGCGACGCCGAACGCGGGGCGTGGGAGCTCGTGGACGCCGCCGGCGCGCGCGCCGACGCCCGGATGGCCGACCGCAGGCGGCGCGATGGAGTGCAAGCCCCGTTGCTCGGGGTCCCGATCGCGGTGAAGGACGTGATCGACGTCGCCGGGCTCCCCACGCGCGCCGGCTCGGCTGCCTGGTCGCGGCTGCCGTCCCGCGACGCGGGCTCCGTCGCCGCGCTGCGCGCCGCCGGCGCCGTCGTGGTCGGCAAGACGTTCACGATCGAGTGGGCCTACGGCATCGATGGGCTCAACCCCCATCGGCCCCCGTGCCTCAACCCGTGCGCGCCCGATCGGCTGCCCGGCGGCTCCTCCAGTGGCTCGGCCGCCGTCGTGGCCCACGGGTCGGTGGCCGCGGCTCTGGCCACCGACACCAGCGGCTCGGTCCGGGTACCCGCCGCGTTCTGCGGCGTCATGGGCCTGCGCCCGACCTTCGGGACCGTGCCGATCGATGGCGTCGTCCCGCTGGCGCCGAGCTATGACGTGGTCGGGCCGATGGCGACGACGATCGCCGACCTGGCGCTCCTGCACGCGGTGCTCACGGGCCGCCGCGACGTCTCGCCGGCGCCGTGGCGTGGCGCCCCGCCGCGGGTGGGCGTGGTCGGGGCGCTCCTCGATCCGCCGCTCTGCGATCCGGGGGTCAGCGAGACCCTGCACGCGCTCCTTGGCCAGATGGAGCGACGTGGCGTGCACGTCGAGCTCGTCGTGATCCCGCAGCTCGAGCGCGCGCTCGCGCTCCATCGCACGATCCAGATGCGCGAGGCCGCCGATGTCCATCACGCGCTGGGCACCGACCTGGCGACGGTCGCGCCACCCGTGCGCGAGCGCCTCCTCGCCGGCGCCGCGCTCGACGCGGCGACGGTCGCCACGGCACGACGTGCGCGCACCGAGGTCGCGTCGGCGATCGACGCGGCCCTCGTGAGGCACGATGCGCTGTTGGCTCCGGCCGTGACCGTGCCGCCGCCGCTGCGCAGCGCCGCCGATCCGGCGCCGGCTTCCGGGGTGATCGCCCCCGGCCTGCCGCCCGCGCCGCTGCGCGACACCCTGCTCGCCGCACCGGTCCCGTTCACGCAGCACGGGGGCCCCGCCGTGGTGCTGCCGGCCGGGACGACGGTCGGCGGCCTGCCGGTCGGCGTGCAGCTGGTGGGTGCGCGAGGCGGCGACGCGCGGCTGCTCGCGCTCGCTGCGGCCTTCGTGGAGGCCGCGCCTCAGGTCACGCGGTAGCGGTCCATGCCGGCGGTCGACAGCACCTCGCGCCCGGCGGTGATGCACAGCGCGTCCATGCCGGTCAGCCGCGCGGCGAACGCCGGCCCCGCCTCGCCCATCGCGAAGATCGCCGTCGCGTACGCGTCGGCGGTGGCGATGTCGGGCCCCACGACGGTGACCGACAGCAGGCCGGCTGCCGCGCGCCCCCCGCGCGGGTCGGCGATGTGCTCGCCGCGCTCGTAGAGGCCGGAGGTCGCGACGGCGAGATCCTCGACCTCGAGCGCGGCGGCCAGCGCGCCGCCCTCGATGGGATGCCGGATGCCGACGCGCCACCGCGCGCCCGGCTCCGGGCGGCCGCAGGCCAGGACGTCCCCGCCGGCGTTGATGAGGAAGTTCCGGGCACCTCGCTCTCGCAGCCGCACCCCCGCCCGCGCGATGGCCCAGCCCTTGACCAGGCCGGAAGGGTCGAGCGTCCCGAACGGCCGGACCGAGAAGTAGCCGTTGGTCTCGTCGTGGAGCTCGGCGCAGTGCGTGAGCACCTCGTCGACCTCGGGGACGCAGTCGGCGATCGTCAGCTCGCCGCGACCGAGCCGGCTGATCTGGCTGTCGGGCCTGTAGGTGCTGAACACCTCGTCGACCCAGCGCAGCTCGGCGAACGCGGCGTCGGCGGCGTCGGCGGCGACATCGCGGTCGCGCACGTCGATCTCGACCGGTAGTCCCATCACCTGCTCGACGTGCACGTCAGGCCGCAAGCGCGAACTCCTCGACATGCAGCCGGCGCGACGGGACCGCGGCCGCGCGCAACGACCGGCGCAGGGCGCGGACCATGGCCGGCGGCCCGCAGACGTAGACGTCGCGCTCGGCGATATCCGGCACGAGCCCGCGCAGGTGCTCGGGCTCCAGCAGCTGCCCGTGTGCGGGATCGCGATGGTCGCCGACGACGTAATGGACGGTGACACCCCGGCGCTGGGCGAGCTCGTCGAGCTCCGCGCGGAAGACGACGTCCTCCTCGGTCAGCGCGCGGTAGATGACGCTGACGTCCTGCGCGCCGCCGAGCTCCTCGAGCAGCGCCCGCACCGGGGTGATGCCGATGCCGCCGGCCACGAGCGCGACCTTCGCGTTGCGGCGCCGGTCGGCGGTGAAGTGCCCGAAGGGCCCGTCGGCGATGACCCGCGTGCCGACGGGCACCGCTGCGAGCCGCCGGGTGTAGCCGCCCAGCGCCTTGACGGTGATCCGCAGGCGGTCGCCCTGCGGTGCGGCCGACAGCGAGAACGGGTGCGACTCCCACCACAGCCCCGAGGCCAGGAAGCGCCAGAGGAAGAACTGCCCGCCCCGCGCCCCGAGGCGACGCAACCCGCGCCCGCGCAGATACAGCGACACGGTCGTCTCCGACTCGTGGACGACCTCGTCGACGTGCAGCCCGTGGAGCGTCGAGCGCAGCAGCGGGGCGACCACCCGGTAGACCACGACGAGCGCGAGCGGCACGAGGTACAGCAGGTGCCAGTAGCGCTGGGCGGCGTGGTCGGTGGTGAGGTCGTTGCCGGTCGGGATCTGGTGCAGGTAGCCGAGCGCGATGCTGGCGTAGGCGAGCAGGTGCACGAGGTACCACAGCTCGTAGGGCAGCCGCCGGCGCGCGATCGTCACCGAGGTCGCGACGACGACGAGCATCAGCCCGGTCCCGACCGTGGCCGTGACCATGCCCGGGTAATCGCCGAGCAGCGATGAGATCTCGGCCCCCAGGCCGGTCTTGTCGGTGAGGGTGTAGCCGGCGGTGATCGTCAGCGTGTGCGCGACGATGAGCGTCAGGCACGCCTTGCCGTTGCGGCGGTGCCAGACCGTCATGCGGTCGAAGCCGATGACCCGGTCCACCAGGGGCAGACGCGCGAGCATCACGACCTGGAGGACCGCCAGGTACGCCCCCAGCAGGCCGGTGAGCCGGCCGACGCTGTTGAGGACGTCTCCCGTGCCGTGGGTGTGCAGGTTGCCGCCGTGCACCCATAGGTGCACCATCCACGCGGCGTTGGCGACCACGATCGCCGTCAGCGTCGCGGCCAGGCCGGCGCGCGCCAGGCGCCGGTCGCTCCCTGTGCGCACCTCGCCTCAGAGGCCGGCCTTCGCCATCGCGCTGCGCAGCGACGAGGCGTAGGCGTCGCTGGTCATGGTCGCCCCGGAGACGGTGTGGATGCGCCAGCTCTGGGCGGCGAGGACCTCGCTGCGCAAGATCGGTGCGGCGCGGTCGTTGATCTCCTTGGACCGGTTCCGATGGGTCGGCAGCGTCGCGCCGACGTTGACGATCTTGTGGTTGTTGACCCGGATCCGGACGGAGACGGGGCCCCACTTCATCGTCGTCGTGCCACCGACGTACAACTTGCCCGTCGTGGCGGTGTGCGCGACGGGGATGGCCGCCGTCGCCAGGCCCACCGCAGGCACCGCGAGCTGCGAGCCGACGGTGAGGGTGGCGACGGCGAGGACCGACGGGGTTCGCTGCATGCGTGCATCCTTCGAGTGCGGACCGGACAAAAAGCGCAGTCTCGTCACCGATGCTGGGGATGTGCTGAGAGTTGCGGGGCCTGAGGTGTGGCCTACCGCCCCATGCGCTTCTCGAAGGCGATGACGAGCCGGGGGTAGAACGACGGGAAGGCACGGACGAGGAGGTCGACGACCTTGGCGTCGTTACCGACGCGCACGCGCGGCTTGCCGGACTCGACGCCCTTGATGATGATCTCGGCGGCCTCGGCCGGGTCCATGCGCAGGAGCTTGTCGTTGTACATCTGCCGCCGCGCCTCGTCGGCCGCGGTGATCGGCTGGCCCAGCGCCCGAGCACCTTCGAGCGCGTTGTCGGCGATGCTCGTCTTGATGCCGCCGGGGTGCACGACGGTCACGCCGACCCGGTGACCGGCGTTGAGCATCTCGATCCGCAGCGACTCGGTGAACCCGCGCACGGCGAACTTCGAGGTGACGTAGTGGCTCATCTCCTGCTGGGCGAGGTACCCGTTGAGGCTCGAGATGTTGATGACGTGCCCGTCGCCGGAGGCGATGACGTGGGGCAGGAACGCCTTCGTGCCGTGGATGACGCCCCAGAGGTTGACGCCCAGCACGCGCTCGTAGTCGGCCCACTCCGACTCTTCGACGGTCCGCGAGAACGCGATGCCGGCGTTGTTGTAGACCTGATGGACCGCGCCGAAGTGCTCAGCCACCGCGTGGGCCCAGGCCATGACCGCGTCGCGGTCGGCCACGTCCAGCGGCTGGGCGTGGACCTCGGCCCCGGCGGCGCGGACGGCCTCGCGGGTGGCCTGCAGTCCGGCCTCGTCGCGGTCGGCCAGCGCCAGGCGCGCCCCGCGCCGCGCGAGCCCGAGGGCGAGCGCGCGGCCGATGCCCGAGCCGGCGCCGGTGATCGCACAGACCTTGCCGCGCAGGCCGCTCATGCGGCAACCTCGACGGCCGGCGTCGCGACGGCCTTCGCGCGGCGGGAGAACCGCAGTGCCGGATCCTCGACCGGGCCTCGCCGCAGGTGCTCGACGTCCTCGCGGTAGTCCATCGCCAGATGCCACGGCGCG
Source organism: Baekduia sp. (assembly GCA_033855515.1). Taxonomy (GTDB): domain Bacteria; phylum Actinomycetota; class Thermoleophilia; order Solirubrobacterales; family Solirubrobacteraceae; genus Baekduia. The sequence continues at coordinate 2,985 of JAWVGD010000403.1, read as the reverse complement.
CTCGCGCCCTGGCGCGGCAGGTCGGGCAGCGAGCGCAGCACGTACCCGGCCGAGAAGTCCAGCAGCGGCCGGGTCTCCATCGCCGCGTCGCCGGGGACCGGCACCGCCGCGTCGAGCCCGCGGGCGTCCATGTGGGCGAGCAGCCGGCAGAGGTGCTCGCAGACGAGGTCGACCTTCAGCGTCCACGACGAGTTCGTGTAGCCGATCGCGAAGGCGAAGTTCGGCACGCCGCTGAGCATCATCCCCTTGTAGGCCAGCGTGTCGGGCATCGACACCTTCCCGCCGTCGACCTCCAGCTCCAGGCCGCCGAAGATCAGCAGGTTCAGGCCCGTCGCGGTGACGATGACGTCGGCGTCGAGCTCGGCCCCGGAGCCCAGGCGCAGCCCGCGCCCGGTGAAGGTCTCGATCCGGTCGGTGACGATCTCGGCATCGCCCCGGCGCATCGCCCGGAACAGGTCGCCGTCGGGGACCGCGCACAGGCGCTGGTCCCACGGGTCGTACTTGGGGTTGAAGTGCGTGTCGACGTCGACGCCCGGCACCTGCTTGGCCGTCACGGCGCGGATGATCCGGCGCGCGAGCTTTGGGTGCTTCTGGCAGAACGCGTACACCTTGCGCTGGCGCCAGATGTTCTTGCGGCGCGTGAGGTCGTGGCCGCGCGCGTCGCCGAACCACTGGCGCAGCTTGTCGGCGATCACGTCCTTGGAGGGCAGCGGGAGGATGTAGCTCGGCGAGCGCTGGAGCATCGTCACGTGCGCGCCCTGGGCGGTGAGCGCGGGCACGAGCGTCACGGCGGTCGCGCCGCTGCCGACCACGACGACGCGCTTGCCGTCGACGTCGAGGTCCTCGGGCCAGTGCTGCGGGTGGACGATCTGCCCACCGAAGTCCTCGACGCCCTCGAACTGCGGCGTGAAGCCCTCGTCGTAGCGGTAGTAGCCGCTGGCGCAGAACAACCAGCCCGCGGTCATGCGGACGGTCTCCCCGGTGTCGGTCCGCTCGGCGTCGACCGTCCAGCGCGCGTCGGCCGTCGACCACGCCGCCCGGACGACGCGATGGCCGTAGCGGATGTGCCCGTCGATCCCGGCCTCGCGTGCCGTCGCCCGGATGTACTCCAGGATCTCCGGCCCGTCGGCGATCGCCTTCTCCCCGGTCCACGGCTTGAAGGCATAGGCGAACGTCGACAGGTCGGAGTCCGAGCGGATGCCGGGATAGCGGAAGAGATCCCACGTCCCGCCGCTGGCCTCGCGTGCCTCGAGGATGGCGTAGGACTTGCCCGGCTGCTTGTCCTGCAGGTGCCAGGCCGCGCCGATGCCCGACAGGCCGGCGCCGACGACCAGGACGTCGACATGCTGCACGGCGCGGGCGGAGGACGGGACAGCTGGAGCGCTCACGTCCTCAGCATGCCCGAGCGCGACCCAGCTCAGGGGGACACTGTGCCCACTCTTGCGGTTGATGGTGTGTGTTGTGCCCACGCGCTACGGTGTCCGTCATGACGCTCGGCGCCACGTGGGAACGCCCGTCGCCGCGGGTCGCCGAGCTGATCCGGACGGGCGTCGCGGCCCTGTTGGAGGCGCCCGATGCGACGTTCGACCAGATCGACGCGGTCACGCTGGCCAACGCCGACCCGGCGGTGACCGCCGACCCGTCGCTCGTCGCCGCGTTCCGCCGGACCAACCGCGCCAACCTGACGCGCTGGGCCGAGGCCAACCTGCACGACCCGGGTGCCCCCGTGGCGCCGAACGTCTCACCCGAGACGCTGGGGATCGCCCGCGACCTCGTCCGCCGCGGGCTCGACACGACGTCGCTGGACTCCTACCGCACCGGCCAGAACGCCGCCTGGCGCCTGTGGATGGCCACGGCGTTCACGCTCACCGCCGATCCCGGCGAGCTCAGCGAGCTGCTCGACGTCACCGCGAACTCGATCTTCACCTTCGTCGATGCCACCATCGCTGCCATCAGCGAGCAGATCGCCCGCGAGCGCGACCGGTTGCGCAGCGGCACGCACGCCGAGCGCCTGGAGATCGTCACCCTCATCGTCGAAGGCGCCCCGATCCGCCAAGACCGCGCCTCCGCCCGCCTCAGCTACGCCCTCGACCGCCGCCACACCGCGGCGATCGTGTTCAGCAACGCGGCCAAGCCCGACCAGGTCGCGCTCGAGGCGGCCGCCGAGGCGCTGGCGCGTGCGGCCGGCGCGCGGCGCCCGCTGACCGTCATCGCCAGCGTCTCCGCGCTGTGGGTGTGGGTCTCCGGAGAGCACGACCTCGACCTCGACGCCCTGCGCGCGACGCTCGACATGCTGCCCGAGGCGCGGATCGCGCTGGGGCCGACGGCGGCGGGCATCGAGGGATTCCGCCGCAGCCACCTCGACGCGCTCGACACCCAGCGGCTGTTGCAGCGCACGCCCGCCGACGACGTGCGCGTCGCCACCTACGACGACGTCCAGGTCGTCGCGCTGTCCACGCACGACGAGGATCGCGCCCAGGCCTTCGTCGAGCGCACGCTCGGGCCGCTGGCCACCGCCGCACCCGAGCTCCGGGACACGCTGCGGACCTACCTGGCCGAAGGCAACAACGCCAAGCGCAGCGCCGACGTCATGTTCACCCACCGCAACACCATCATCAAGCGGCTCGAACGTGCGCAGCAGCTTCTCCCGGCACCGCTCGAGGGCCGGATGCTGCCGGTCGCGCTCGCCCTGGAGATCACGCGCTGGCTCGGGGCCCGGCGCGCCGCGTGATCCTCGAGCGGGGCGCCGCCGCCGTCGCGTCGATCGAGCGGCGGGCGCGCGCCAGGCCCTCGGTTCTCTATGCGGCGAGCGGTGCCCGGGGGGCGGCGACCTTCGCCAGCGCCTCGCGCGGATCGGTGGCGGTGCGGCCTTGGTCGGCGGCGACGGGGGCGTAGGTGACCTCGCCGGCGGCGACGTTGAGGCCGGCCAGGAACCCGGGATCGGAGCCCAGCGCGCCCTGGACGCCCTCGTCGGCGAGCTTGAGC
>JAWVGD010000402.1:0-5346 GCA_033855515.1 Baekduia sp. | reverse complement strand
TAGCCGGCCTCGGTGGCGAGGCGATCGGCGGCACGCTGGGTCGCGACGCCGTGCAGGCGGAAGCGCTCCGGCGCGGCGTCCCAGACGGAGGAACGCTCGAAGAAGTCGAAGGTCCGGGCGCGCGTGGCCAGCGCCTGCACGGCCTCGGGGGAAAGCAGCTCGACGGCCTGCACGATCGACTCGACCTTGCCGCGCGACTTGCCCTCCACCTGGTTGCCCAGGCGCAGGACCGAGATCACGAGCGCGACGTCGGATTCGACGGCGGCCACCACCTCGCCCGTCGACACGCGCTCCTGGCGCACGACGCGCAGGAGGCGGTTGCGCGACTCGGCCAGGGCCGGGAAGGCCTCCAGCGCTTCGAACGCGGCGGTCAGACGACGGCCGTGGCCCTCGTTGTGGCGGCGCTGAACGTCAGCGGCAGGATTGTGTTGGCTCGAAGAGGCTGCTGCAGCGGGGGGCATGTCGTCTCTGGGCTCCATGGGCAGGGGCACGGCCAGGTCAACCGGCCCGTCTTACCTCCCGGTTATCGGCACGCGTGGACGGATGATTGAGCACACCGGCGAAGACTTGCCGGGTGCGTTGTCCGACCGCGCGTCCTCGCCCCGTCGTCAGCTCGTCGCCAGCGCGGCGTCGAGACGGTCCAAAGAGGCCTCGCGCCCAAGCACCGCAAGGCTTTCGAAGATCCCCGGCGAGATCGTCGTACCCGCCAGCGCCACCCGGATCGGCTGAAAGACATCCTTCGGCTTGCGGGCCGGATCGGCCTCGACGACCTCGCGAAGCGCCACCTCGACGTGCTCGACGTCGAACGGCTCGAGGTGCGCGAGCGCCTCGCGGGCCTGGACGAGCCCGTGGCGATGCTCGTCGTCGAGCCACTTCTCGCGCGCCTTGGGATCCTCGGCCGGGCCGTCGAACAGGAAGCCCGCCAGCGGCCAGAAGTCGGCGAGCGTCGCGATCTTCTCCTGGGAGATCGCGACGGCCGCGCGCAGGCCGGTGCGCCCGGTGAACGCCTCCAGCCGCTCGGTCAGCTCGTCGACGCTCATCGCGCGGATGTACTGGCCGTTGAGCCATCGAAGCTTGGTGACGTCGAACTGCGCAGGGTTCCTCTGCACGCGCGCGACGTCGAACTGGGCCACCAGCTCTTCGGTGGAGATGATCGTCGCGTCATCGGCCGCGCCCCAGCCGAGCAGCGCCAGGTAGTTGCGCACGGCCTCGGGCAGGAACCCGGCGTCGCGCAGCTCCTGAACCGAGGCGGCGCCGTGGCGCTTGGACAGCTTCTTGCCGTCGGGGCCGTGCAGGAGCGGGAGGTGCGCGAAGGCCGGGGCGATCGCGCCGAGCGCCTCGTAGACCAGCAGCTGCTTGGGCGTGTTGGAGAGGTGGTCCTCGCCGCGGACCACGTGCGTGATCTCGGCATCGAGGTCGTCGACCGCGACGGCGAAGTTGTAGAGGACGCTCCCGTCGGCGCGCGCGATCACGGGGTCGTCCATGTGGACGTGCTGGAAGACCGTGTCGCCCCGGATGAGGTCGTGGACGACCGTCGCCCCCTCGTCGGGGACGCGTAGGCGCACGGCCCCGTCGGGCTCCGGCTCGCCCCGGAAGCCCTTGTCGGCGCCGTGCTTGACCTTGTAGGCCTTGACGTCGTCGCCGGTGGCGTTGGAGCGGTAGGCCTTGCCCTCGGCGAGCAGCCGGTTCAGGAGCTCCTGATGGCGCTCGGTGCGCGAGAGCTGCGAGATCGGGCCCTCGTCGTAGTCGAGCTCGAGCCACGCCAGCGCGTCGAGGATCTGCTCCACGTTCTCGGGCGTGGACCGCTCGCGGTCGGTGTCTTCGATCCGCAGGACCAGCGTCCCGTCGTTGCCGCGCGCCATCAGCCAGTTGTAGAGGGCCGTGCGGGCGCCGCCGATGTGCAGGGCGCCGGTGGGGGAAGGAGCGAATCGAACGCGCATCCGCTAGGACTCTAGGTCGTATGCGCGCTCCCCGCCTCTCCCCCATCTCACCGTGCTGATCGGCTGTCACGTCTCCCCCGCCGGCGGCCCGGCCAAGGCCGTCGAACGCGGCACCGAGCGCGGCGCACAGGCGATCCAGATCTTCAACCAGAACCCACGCGCCTGGAAGCCGACCATCTACGCCGACGAACAGGTCGCGGCGTTCCGGACCGCGATGGCCGACTCCGCCGTCGACGCGCTGACGATTCACGCCGTGTACCTCCTCAACGCCGCGTCCGAGGACCCGGAGATCCGCGAGAAGACGCTCACGTCGCTGATCGCCTCGCTGCAGGCCGGCGACGCGCTCGGCGCCGTGTCGGTCGTGCTGCATCCCGGCTCGGCGAAGACCGGCGAGGTCGGCCCCGCGATCGAGCGGGCCGGCGCGGTGATCAGGGAGGCGCTGGCCGAGAGCGAGAACTGCGCGCTGCACCTGGAGAACACCGCCGGCGCCGGCGGGACGCTGGGCCGGTCGTTCCACGAGCTGGCCGCGCTGATCGATGCCGCCGGAGGCGACGAGCGCCTCGGGTTGTGCCTGGACTCCTGCCACCTGTACGCGTCGGGCTTCGACATCCGCACGCGGGAGGGCCTGACGAAGGTCCTGGACGAGTGCGTCGACATCGTCGGCATCGACCGGATCGGGTCCCTGCACCTCAACGACTCCCAGGGCGGCCTGGGCACGAACACGGACCGCCATGCGGACATCGGCAAGGGCGAGCTGGGTGAGGACGGCTGCGCGGTCTTCCTGTCGGAGCCGCGGTTCGAGACGCTGCCGGTGATCCTCGAGACGCCGGGGCCCGACAAGAAGGGCACCCCGCCCGAAGAGCTCGTCCTGTGCCGCGAGTTGCGCGAGCGCGGGCTCGAGCAGCGCCGCTGAGCGGCGCTCACCAGGGCGGCGGGGGCCGCCGCCGGCGCGTGGGTTTCACCCGGGCGCGAGGTGGAGATGCTGACCGCCGGACGCGCAAGCGTCCACGCATGGGAAGCATCGTGAGCGCGGCCCCCGCCCCCGGTCCAGCGACAGAGCGGGGGCCGCATTCGCGAACGTACGCCCTCCCGCGCGGGTGCCGGGGGGAAATCACTGCCCCGCGCTGCGGAAGTGGCCCCGCGCGCCAGGGCGCCCGAGCGGGTCGGCCCGGCCGCCGTGGTCGGGCGCGGGCCGGGCGCCGTGCGCGGCTCAGGCCGTCGTGGCGGCAGCCGGGACCGCGAGCGCCTCGGGCCCGAGGATGCGCGCCAACTCGGCCCGCAGCGACGGCGTCGGGTCCACGCGGAAGTCCGAGCCGAGCTTCAGCGTTCTCGGGCCGGCCGAGGTGCGCAGGTCGAGCACGACGTCCGCCTCCCCCGTGTGGTTGCCGAAGACGTGCTTGAGCTCCTCGATGATCGACGCGGGCAGCCGCGCGGCGTCGAGCACGAGCGTCAGCGCCTGCGGCCCCTTGGCCACGGAGACCGCGGCGGCGCGAGCCTCCTCGACCTCGGTGTCGGTCGGCGTGAACGCCTCGCACGTCTGGACCTTGATCGTCAGCCCGCGGTCATCGTTGCCGACGCGTCCGCGCACCATGACGATGGAGTCGACCTGCGCGACGTGCTCGTACTCCTCCAGCGTGTTGCCGAAGAAGATCAGCTCGACAGAGCCCTCGAGGTCGTCGAGGGTGGCGAACATCATCATGTTGCCGGCGCGCGTCTTGAGCTTGCGCGCCGCGGTGATGATGCCGCCGGCGGTGATCCACTCGCCGTCCTTGACGGTCGGCAGCTCCGACAGCGGCTTGTCGACCTTGGCCAGCAGCGCCTCGCGGACTTCCTTGAGCGGGTGCATCGAGAGGAACAGCCCGATGGCGTCCTTCTCGTGTGCCAGCAGCTCGTTCTTCTCGAACTCGTCCCCGGGGATCGGCGGGTGCGACGGGCCTGCGAACGCGGCGGCCGCGCCGTTCCCGTTGCCGGCGTCGGCGCCGGTGTCGAAGAGGTCGAAGATCGAGCCCTGGCCGATCTCGGCGTCCTGCTGGGCCTTCTGGCCGACGCTCTGGGCCTGCTCGAGCACCTCGAGCATCCCCTTGCGCGTCGCCCCGGTCGAGCCGAACGCCCCGCACTTGATCAGCGCCTCGATCGAGCGCTTGTTGACGGCCCTGGGGTCGACGCGCTCGCAGAAGTCCCAGATCGACTGGAACTCGCCGCCGTCCTCGCGGGCGCGCTTGATCGCCTCCACCGCCGCGTAGCCGACCCCCTTGACCGCGTCCAGGCCGAAGCGGATGTTCCCGTCGACGACCACGAACTCGTGGTCGGACAGGTTCACGTCCGGCGGGAGGATCTCGATCCCCATCTCCTCGCACCGGGCGGCGAAGAACGGGACCTTGTCCTTGGTGTCCATCACCGAGGAGATCAGCGCGGCCATGTACTCAGCGCAGTAGTTGGCCTTGAGCCAGGCCGTCCGGTAGGAGATGAGCGCGTAGCACGCCGCGTGGGACTTGTTGAAGGAGTAGTCCGCCGACTTCTCGTTCGTGGCCCACAGCCAGTCGATGGTCGCCGGCGCCACGCCGTTCTTGGCGGCGCCCTCGCGGAACATCGGCTCGAGCTGGGCCATCGCCGCGCGGTTCTTCTTGCCGATCGCCTTGCGGAGGTCGTCGGCCTGCGCCCCCGAGAAGCCCGCGAGCTCCTTGGAGATCAGCATCGACTGCTCCTGGTACAGGATGACCCCGTACGTCGGACCGATGATCGGCTCCAGGCGCTCGTCGGCGATCGAGACCAGGTCCGGGTTGCGCTTGCCGCGGGCGTAGGTCGGGATCTGCTCCATGGCGCCCGGCCGGTACAGCGACACGAGCGCGACGAGGTCGTCGAACTCCGTCGGCTTGACCTTCTTGAGCGCCTCCTGCATGCCGTCGGACTCGAACTGGAAGACGCCGACCGAGTCGCCCGCGGCGAGCATCTCGTAGGTCTTCTGGTCGTCGAGCGGCAGCTTCGTCATGTCGGGTCGCTCGCCCGTGGAGCGGCCGATGATGTCCAGCGCGTCCTCGATGACGTCGAGGTTGCGCAGGCCCAGGAAGTCCATCTTGAGGAGGCCGAGCTCCTCGACGGGCTTCATCGAGAACTGCGTGACCTGCCGGTAGATCTTGTTGCCTGAGGCGTCGGTCTCGTTCGCGTCGGCCAGCTGCAGCGGGACGACGTCGGTCAGCGGCATCCCCGCGATGACCACCGCGGCCGCATGGATCGAGTTGTTGCGGACGATGCCCTCGAGGCCCTTGGCGACGTCGACGATCTGCTTGGCGATCGGGTCCTTGTCGTACTCCAGGCGCAGCGGCTCGCCGTCCTTGAGGCAATCGTCGAAGCTCGGCGACCGGCCCATGATCGGGTCCGGGATGAGCTTGGCGAGGCGATCGCCCTG
>JAWVGD010000401.1:0-5408 GCA_033855515.1 Baekduia sp. | reverse complement strand
CCGTCGACACATGTGGCGGGCTCGACATCGCGTACCTGAACGCGGGCGTGGCGACCGGCTGCGGCATCGGCGAGGACTTCGACGTCGCGCTGTACCGTCGCGCCAACGGCGCGAACCTCGACGGCGTCGTCTTCGGGACGCACGCCGTCATCCCGGCCCTGAAGGCCCGCGGCGGCGGCGCCATCGTCGCGACCGCATCGCTCGCCGGCCTGACCGCGGTGCCGTTCGACCCGCTGTATGCGGCCAACAAGCACGCGGTGGTGGGCCTGGCCCGCTCGCTCGGCCCGGCGCTGGCCGGCGACGGCATCACCTACAACGCGATCTGCCCGGCCTTCGCCGAGTCCAAAATCGTCGAGCCGATCCGGGAGATGCTCTCCGCCCAGGGTGTCCAGCTCATCCCTGCCGAGACCGTCGCCGAGACCGTCCTTCGCATCATCACCGGCGGCGGCACGGGCGAGGCCTGGTTCGTCCAGCCCGCCCGCGAGCCGGCGCCGTTCAAGTTCCGCAACGTGCCGGGCCCCGGCGCGGGCGCGGCCGCCGACCCGTCGGCGATCTAGGAGCGTGGGTCTCTACTCGGCCGCGGGTTCGGCCCCCTGGGGCCGACACCCGCAAGGGAACCCGGCCCCCTGGGCCGGCGTTCCCCCAGCTCAGGCCGAGGTCCCGAGCGCATCGAGGTCCGCCGAGTCCACGTACTGCTCGGGGTAGCCGTACATCCCGTGCTCGACGATGTCGAGGCCGGCCTGCTCCTCGGCCTCGGTGACCCGCAGTCCGAAGACCGCCTTGATCGCCGCGAACGTGATGTAGGACAAGGCGAAGACGACGACGAACGCGATGGTCAGGCCGAGGGCCTGGACGCCGAGCTGCGTGAACGACCCGGTGTAGAACAGGCCCGGGTCGCCGACCACGTCGGGCCCGCCCACGAGCCGGGGCGACGCGAAGAGCCCGCAGCTCAGCGTCCCCCAGATGCCGGCGACGCCGTGGGCGCTCAGCGCGCCGACGGGATCGTCGAGCCGGCGGTCGATCAGCAGGACCGAGACCACGACGAGCCCGCCGGCGACCAGGCCGATGATCGGGGCCGCCCAGAACTCGACGAACCCCGACGGGGCCGTGATCGCCACCAGGGCGGCGATCGCGCCGTTGCCGACCATGCCCACGTCGAGCGACCGCGTCAGCGCCGTCGCGGCCAGCGCGGCGCCGACCACGCCGGCGGCGGCCGCCAGGTTCGTCACGACGACGACCTCGGCGAAGCGGTTCCCGCTCGTGCCCAGCGTCGAGCCCGGGTTGAAGCCGAACCACCCGAGCCACAGGATCAGCACGCCGAGGCCGAAGAGCGGCATCGAGTGCCCGGGGATCGCGCGCGGCCGGCCGTCGGGGCCGTACTTGCCTTCACGCGGGCCCAGCAGCAGCAACGCCGCCAGGCCGCCGGTGGCGCCCGTCAGGTGCACGACGGTCGAGCCGGCGAAGTCCTGCATCCCCGCGCCGAGCTGGTCCAGCAGCCCGCCGCCGAAGATCCAGTGCGCGACCAGCGGGTAGATGACGCCCGCGAAGACCACGCCGTAGATCGGATAGGCGATGAAGCGGATGCGCTCCAGCGTCGTGCCCCACACGATCGACAGCGATACCGCGCAGAACACCATCTGGAAGAAGAAGTAGCCGGCGCCTGCGCCATCCAGGGTTCCGGCGATCGGGCTGCCGGGATGCAGGACGCTGCCGTGGCTGAGGAAGAAGCCGGAGTCGCCGGCGAGCGCCGCCCCACCGCCGAAGGCCAGCGCGAAGCCCGCCACCCACCACGTCAGGGACGCGACCGAGAAGTTCAACAACACCTTCGCGACGACCGCCCCGGCGTTCTTGCCGCGCGAGAAGCCGATCTCCACGCACGCGAAGCCCGCCTGCATGAACATCACCAACACGCCGGCGACGATCACCCATGTCGTGTCCAGCTCGGAGGCGATCTGCTGCAGCGGGCGGTTCATGGGTTCACCAGGGTCGAGAGCCGGAGCTCGGAGGCGGGGACGGGGCGACCGAGGAGGTAGCCCTGGCCGAACGGGCAGCGGTGCTCGCGCAGGAACGCCAGCTGCGCATCGGTCTCGACGCCCTCGACGATCGTGGTCATGTCCAGGGCCTCGGCCAGCGCGAGGATCGCGCCGACGATCGCCGAGGCGCCACGGTCGTCGGGGACGCGCTCCAGGAACGCGCGGTCGACCTTCAGGACCTGCACGGGCAGGTCGCGCAGGCGCGCCAGCGACGAATGGCCGGCGCCGAAGTCGTCGATCGCGATCGTCAGCCCGGCCTCGTGCAGCTCGTCCAGCAGTGAGCGGTGGCGGTGTGCGTCGCTCATGACGGCCGTCTCGGTCAGCTCGGCGCAGAGCTGCTCGGGGCGCAGCCCGTGCGCGGCGATGCGCGCCGAGATCGAGGACACCAGGTCGGTCCGGCGCAGCTGGCGCGGCGAGAGGTTGAACGACAGACGGGGGCGCAGGCCCTCGGCCGCCCAGCGCACCCCCTGCGTGCAGAGCTCCTCGACGACCCAGTCGCCGATGGGGTCGATGAGGCCGGTCTCCTCGGCGATCGGGATGAAGTCGCCGGGCGGGATGAGCCCGTCGGTCGGCGACTCCCAGCGCACGAGGGCCTCCACGCCGGTGAGCGCGCCGTCGGACAGCGCGACGATGGGCTGGTAGAAGAGGCGCAGCTCGCCGGCGCCGATCGCGCGGCGCAGGCGCGTGGTGAGCGACAGCCGTGCCCGCGCGTCGCCCTCCTCCTGCTGGAAGACCGCAACGGTCCCGCCGCCGTTGCGCTTGGCCTGGTACATCGCGGCGTCGGCGCGCTTGAGCAGGCTCTCGGCGTCATCAGCGTGCTCGGGGAAGAGGGCGAGGCCGATGGACGCGCCGATGTGGAACTCCGCGTCGTGGATCTCGAACGGGCGCTCGAGCGCCTGGGCGATGCGCTCGGCGGCCTGCTGGGCGGCGGCCACCGCGGCGTCGGCGCCGGAGCCGTGCATCAACAACAGGAACTCGTCGCCGCCCTGGCGGGCCAGCACGTCGCCGCCGCGCACGAGGTCCGAGACCCGGCGCGCGGTCTCCACCAGCACCTCGTCGCCGGCGGCGTGGCCGAGCGAGTCGTTGACGAGCTTGAAGTTGTCCAGGTCGAAGTACAGGAGCGCGACGGCCTCGCCCGCGCGCCGGGCGCGCACCAGGTCCAGGCCCAGCTGCTCCTCCAGCTGCGTCCGGTTGGGCAGCCCAGTCAGCGCGTCGTGGTAGGCGAGGTAGGCCACCTGCGCCTCGGCCTTGCGCCGCTCGGTGACGTCCTCCCCGGAGCGCAGCACCGAGACGACGGCGCCGTGCTCGTCGTACAGGGCGGAGTTGCGCCAGGCGATCTTGCGCGGCTCGCCGCCCTGGGTCTGCACGAAGGTCTCCAGCGACTCGCGCGGCGGCTCGACCCCGGAGACCAGGCGCGCGAAGGCGCGCCGGGCGTCGAGGCGGTCGTCGGGCGGCACGACGGTGTCGAACCAGTCGCGGCCGAGGAGCTCCTGCTCGGTGAAGCCGAGCAGCTCGCAGCCCTGGCGGTTGATCAGCTCGAGGTGGCCGAACTGGTCGAGGACGACGACGAGCGTGCTGGCGACGTCGAGGTAGCGCTGCGCACGGTCGCGTTCCTCCTGCAGCGTGCGCTGCGTGGCGATCGTCGCGCTCACGTCGGCGAACGTCACGACGACGCCGGCGCTGCCGCGATCGGGACCCTCGCTCAGCGGGCGCGCGTGGATGCGGATCCACTGCTCGTGTCCGGAGGAGCTCGTCCGGCGGGCCATCCCGTGGACCGGGACGCCCTCGCGCTGGGCCATGCCCGTGAGGCTGTCGCCGGGGGCGACCGACGCGCCGTCGCGCTCGGCGACGATGCGGACGTCGGGCTGGAACGGCGCGGTCGCCGTGGCCATGGCGGCGGGGTCGAGCTCCAGGATCCGCAGGGCGCTGGCGTTCCACGTGCGGGCACGCAGGGAGCGATCGGTGACGATCACGCCCTCCTCCAGGCCTTCGACGACGACGCGGCTGAGCTGCTCGGCGGCGCGCACCGCGAGCCGCGCGCGCTGCTGGGGTCCGAGATCGACGACGAGACCGCGGCTGATGAGCTGCCCGGCCTGCCGTCCGTCGCGCTGCCGCTCCCCGAACGGTGCGCTGAATCCCCTGCCCCTCGGCATGTCTTTCCGGTACATCGGCGATCCGCCTTGAGGATTGAGGCGCGGGCACGTGGGCGCAGCCCCGCGGTCGCGCCCGGGCTTCCGGAGCGTCCATGGGACTACGCTTGATCCATGGAGGCCGCACCCGACGTCACCCCCGCCCAGACCGACCGCGAGGTCATGAGCTGGGAGCATCTCGGGGAGGCGGCGCGGCATCTCGCCCAGGCCGTCGTCGACAGCGGCTACAAGCCCGACATCGTGCTGGCGATCGCGCGTGGCGGCCTGCTGCCCGGCGGCGCCGTCGCCTACGCCCTCGGCGTGAAGAACTCCTGCGCGATGAACGTCGAGTTCTATACCGACGTCGACCAGCGCCTCGAGGTGCCGATGGTCCTGCCGCCGGCCCCGGAGCTCATCGACCTCGAGTCGTCCAAGATGCTCATCGTCGACGACGTGGCCGACACCGGGCGCACGCTCGAGGTCGTCCAGGAGTTCTGCGCCGGCAAGGTCGCCGAGGTGCGCACCGCGGTGCTGTACGAGAAGTCGCACTCGCTGGTCAAGTGCGACTACATCTGGCGGCGCACCGACCGCTGGATCGACTTCCCGTGGAGCAGCGAGCCGCCCGTCGAGGGCGGCGGCAGCGCGCCCGCCTAGCGGCGCTGGGTCACGCGCGCGGCGCTCGCGCTGAGCCGCTCGGCCAGGGCCACGACCTCGTCGCGCAGGGCGTCAGGCGTGATGACCGTGAACCCGAAGCCCAGCCCGGCGAGCATCTGCGCCATCCCGTCGAGGTTCTCCGCGCGCACGCGCAGCAGGGTGCCGTCGGGGTGCTCGGAGAGGTCGCCGGTGGTCGGGCCGATCCAGCGGCGGGCGGCCTCCGGCGTGGTGTGCAGGACCACCTCGACCTCGTGGCGCCAGGCGCCGCGGGCCAGCGTGCGGACCACGTGGGCGGCCGCGTCGAAGTCCGGAGGCGAATCACTGGCCGCACCCGCCGGGCCGGCGAGCTCTTCGACGCCGGTCAGCCGGTCGACGCGGAAGGTGCGCAGCGCGCCCCGGAGCGCGTCGTGGCCGACGACGTACCAGCGCCCAGCGTGCCCGACGACGCCGAAGGGGTCGACGGCACGGACCGTCTCGCGGCCGCCGGCCGAGACGTGTCGCACGCGTACGCGCCGGTGGCGCCGGATCGCCTGGGCCAGCGCCAGCACGGCGTCGGTCGGCGCAGGCTCCGGCTCGCGCCCACCGGGTGGAA
>JAWVGD010000400.1:0-6158 GCA_033855515.1 Baekduia sp. | reverse complement strand
AACGGCAACTATATGCAAGGTCGCCGACGGAGGGTGATGCGCCAGGAAGGCATCTGATCTGGGCCCCACGGCGGTACACGGTCATGCCCATCAAGACCCTGACCGCCGCGGCCGTCTCCGGGGCTCTGGCACCGGCCTGGTCATCGGCGTCGCCAAGATCACCCTCAACACGAAGTAGGCGCGCCTCGCCGGCCTGATGACGGTTCGCAACGGGACCTCGGGCCTCAATTCGAGGCCCCGCTGTCCGATGTTGCTGGGGAGCACCTATGCAGACCGTCTCCGCCACCCGCGTCGTCCGCGGCCTCGAGTCGATCATCGACGCGGTGGCCGGCGTCCTCGCCGAGAAGTCGCTCGACGCGACGCTGCTCTCGATGGCCCGCGCGCTGCAGGGGATCGTCCCCTTCACGAGCCTCGCGATCTACGAGGTCGACGCCGACCGCAACGTCCTCGTGCCGGTGTTCGCCGAAGGGCTGTTCGTCGACGAGACGATGGCCGACGCGCCCAAGATGGAGGACTCGATCACGGGCAAGGTCGTCAAGTCGCGCCAGGTCGTCCACCTCGAGCCCGGCCATCCATGGTTCGGGCGCTACGTCATCGACGGCACGCCGCAGGATCTCGAGGCCCTCGTCTTCTGCCCGCTCGTGGTCGCCGACCGCGTGATCGGGACGCTCAACGTCTGGCGCGAGGACTCCGCGCCGGGCCACGACGGCACCATCCCGACCTTCTCCCCGGAGGAGGCCCAGCTGATCAAGCGCTTCTCGATGCTGGCCGCCCTGGCCTATGACAACGCCCGCCGCCGCGAGCTGCTCTCCGAGCAGGCCCGCACCGACGAGCTGACCGGCCTCTTCAACCGCCGTCACTTCCACGAGCGGCTCGCCGCCGAGCTGGCGCGCGCCCAGCGCGACGACGCCCCGGTCGGCCTCGTGCTGCTCGACGTCGACGACTTCAAGCGCGTCAACGACGTGCACGGCCACCCGGTCGGCGACCAGGTGCTGACCGCGTTCGCCGGCGTGCTCACGGACCACGTCCGCGCCGGTGACGTCGTCTGCCGCACCGGCGGCGAGGAGTTCGGGGTGATCCTGCCCAACGCCGACGCGCCCGAGGCCGAGCGCGCCGCCGAGCGCCTGGTCCGCGCCGTGCGCGAGGCATCCTGGAGCGTCGCAGGCCCGATCACCGCGTCGGCCGGCGTGGCCAACGCCCCCGAGGACGCGGGGACGGTCGCCGCGCTGTTCAAGGCGGCCGATGAGTGCCTGCTGGCCGCCAAGGCCGAGGGCAAGGACCGCGTGGTCCTGGCCGCGGGCCTGGGCGCCTGAGCCCGGCCCTGGACGGCGGGAGGCACGACCGCGATGATCGCGGGATGACCGGGCCGGACACCGAGCCGCTCGCGCTGACCGAGCGCCAGCTCGCTGCGGCGCTCGAGACGCTGGCCGAAGCGGTCACCGTGCAGGCGGCCGACGGCCGGTTGCGGTTCGCCAACCACGCCGCGCTCGACCTGCTCGGCTTCCCGTCGCTGGAGGCCTTCCTCGAGGCCGACCCGTCGATCCGCGGAGCGCGGTTTCGCCAGTACCGGCCCGACGGCACGCTGATGCCGCCCGAGGAGCTGCCCGGCCGCCGCGTCCTGGACGGCGCGCCCGCGACCTCGCAGCTCGTGCGCTGGGTCGACCTCGAGCGCGGCGAGATGCGCTGGTCGCTCATCAAGGCCACCCCGCTGATCGACGACGCCGGGAGGCTCGCCGGCGCGGTCAACGTCATCGAGGACGTGACCGCCGACGCCGACGCCGACATGACGCGCACGGTGCTGGACGAGGCGGCGCGCACCCTGGCCTCGTCCTTGGACTACGAGCAGACGCTGCAGCACGTCGCACGCCTGGCGGTTCCGACGCTGGCCGACTGGTGCGGGGTGGACCTGCTCGATGCGCGCGGCGAGATCGTCCAGGTCGCCGTGGCGCACGTCGACCCCGAGCGGGTTCGCTTCGCCCGCGAGTTGCGCCGCCGGTACCCGGTGCACGCATCCGATCCCGACGGGCTTCCCGCGGTCATCCGCGACGGCGCCACGAGCCTGACCCACGACATCACCGACGAGCTGCTGGCCGTCGCCGCCCGCGACCCCGAGCACCTCGCGATCCTGCGCGAGCTCGAGCTGCGCGCGGCGCTCATCGTGCCGCTGGAGGTCGCCGGCCGCGTCATCGGGGCGCTGACGCTCGTCCTCACCCAGGAGGGGCGCCGCTTCACGCCCGGAGACGTCGCGCTGGCCGAGGAGCTCGGCCGCCGCGCCGGCGCGGCGGTGCACAACGCCCGGCTCTACACCGAGCGCGGCACGATCGCCCACGTGCTCCAGGCCAGCATGCTGCCGGGCGAGCTGCCGGCGATGCCGGGCTGGCGCACGGCGCTGCACCACTCACCGGCCGGGGAGGCCAACGAGGTCGGCGGCGACCTCTACGACGTCCAGGCGGTCGGCGACGGGCGCTGGCTCGTGCTCGTCGGCGACGTGGTCGGCAAGGGGGCGGGCGCGGCTGCGCTGACGCCGCGGGTGCGGCACACGATCGCCACGGCGACGGCGCTCACCGGCGACCCGCGCGCCGGCATGACGCTGCTGGACCGTTGGCTGGCCGTCGACGACGAGCCCGAACGCGCCGGCGCGACGGCGGCGACGGTCGTGCTGGAGGAGGCCGGCGACCGCGCGCGTGCCCGGATCGTGTCGGCCGGGCATCCGGCGCCGCTGCTGGTCAGCGGCGGCGCGGTGCGGCCGGTCGGGTCCTCCGGCCGGATGCTCGGGCTCCCGGAGGCCGCCGACGGCCGCCCGCACGTCGACGTCGAGCTGCACGGCGGCGACGCGCTCGTGCTGTTCACCGACGGGGTCACCGAGGCCGTGGGCCCCGGCGACGGCGACGGCGACCGGCGGTTCGGCCTCGAGCGGCTGATGGCGGCGCTGCAGCGTGCCGGCCCGGGGGCCGATGCGGACGCGCTGCGGGCAGCGGTGTGCGACGCCCTGGCCGCCTTCGCGGGCGGCGAGGCCCGGCGCGACGACGACGCGATCGTCCTCGTCGTGCAGCGCGAACGCTGAGCGCTCCTCAGCGAACGGCGCCGGTCAGGCGTCGACGAGCGCCGACGACTCGCCGCGGATGCGAGCGCGTGCGTCGGCGGGCGCCATCCCGGTGGTGCGCAGCAGGTCGACGGCCGTCGAGCGCACCTGCCCGACGATGACGCTCACCGACAGGTTCGACGTCTGCTCCAGCACCGCGCTGGCGTGCAGCGCGGCCCGGACGGCCGGCTCGATCACCGCGGCGGCGCGCGCCGGATCCTGCATCCACGGCGCCAGCGCGATCACGGCCTGACGCAGCTCGCGGATGGCCATGGCCACCTCGGGCGGTGCGGGGTCGCCGACGTCGATGGCCCGCACGACGCCGCGGGCCAGGACGCGCACGTTGCGCACCGCGAGGTCGATCTGACCGCCCGCCTCGCTGTAGATCGCCAGCGGCCCGCGGGCGGCGCGTCGTTGCGGCGCCGCGGCGGCGGTCTCACGGCCGATCGTCAGCGACTCCAGGAAGCGCTGGGTGTAGCTGTCGATCTCCCGGGCACGGTCCAGGGCGGCAAACGCGCGGTCGCGATCGCGGGACTCCAGCGCGCCGGCGATGTCGTCGAGCACCCCGGCCAGCTCGCGCAGGACCGGGGCGGCCTCGCGCCTGACGAGCGCCACCGGATCGATCGGCGCGATGACGAAGTTCAGGATGAGCGCGACCCCGCAGCCGATCAGCGCGTCGGCCGCACGGGTGAAGGAGATGCCGTTGGTCGGCGGCTGCAGGGTCACGACGAGGATCGCCGAGACCGCGGCCTGGGTGACCAGGAGCGGGCCGCCGCCGACGAACACGGCGACCGAGGTCGCGAGGAACACGATCCCGATGACCTGCGCGGTCCCCGAGCCGACCTCCAGCACGAGCACGTCGGCCAGCGCGATCCCCAGCGGCACGCCGATCGACAGCTCGATCGCGCGGTTCAGGCGCGAGCCGACCGTCAGCCCCAGCGTGACGATCGCCGCGACCGGCGCGAAGAACGCGCCCGTGTTCCCGACGAGCTTGGTGGCGATGAACCAGGCGGCGCCCGCGGCGATCGCGCCGAGGAGCAGGGTCGGCGCCAGGGCCCGCCAGCGGGCCACGCGGCCGTGCAGCGTCACGCGCGAGCGCTCCGCCGCGTCTTCGATGACCTCCCGCGATCGCACGTGCCCAACGTACCGCCGTGCGGCCCGGTCCCACAGGCCCGATGGGCAGTTCGCTCTGCACGGATCTGGACCGGCTTTGGAGGACTCCACAACCGGGGCGTCGAAAGACCGGTCGCCCATGAAGAGGACGTCCGCGACCATCTCCGCCCCGCCGCACGAGGCGCGAGGCCACCAGACCCTGTCGGCCTACATCCAGGCGCGTTTCGACGAGTTCTCGCGCTCCCAGAAGGACGTCGCGCAGTACATCGTCGACCACCTGGACGAGGTCGCCTTCCAGACCGCAGAGGAGCTCGCCCGCCGGGCGAACACCTCCAGCTCGACCGTCGTGCGGTTCTCGCAGGCGCTCGGGTTCGAGGGCTTCCCCGAGCTGCAGCACTCGGCACGCGAGGAGTACCGCCGCAAGGTCGCCGCGGGCACCGTCGGGGGAGGGAGCGCGACGGGCTCGGCCTCGCCCGAGCCGCTCTTCTCGCTCGACCAGAACGAGTTCGAGACGGCGATCGCCGCCGATTACCAGAACGTCGAGGAGACGGCGCGCCGCGTGTCGCGATCCGACATCGAGTCCGCGATCGACGCGATCGCCGGCGCCGACCGCGTCCTGGTGTGCGGCACCGACCAGATGGCGTTCTTCGCCAGCTACTTCCGCCACCTGCTCATGCTGCTCGACCTGCGCGCCGAGATCGTCGCCAGCCCCTCGCAGGAGGCGCTCAGCCGCCTCGGCCGCATCGACGAGGGGACGCTGGTGATCGGCCTGTCGGCCGGGCGCCCGCACCCGCTCGTCGTCCGCGCCATGAAGCTCGCGCGGCACCGCAAGGCGCCGACGATGGCGATCGTGGACGCGACCCTGTCGGAGGTCGCCAAGCTCGCCCAGATCAAGCTGTACTACTCGAGCAACTCGCCCGCGTACGTCCGCTCGCACACGGCGCTGCTGTCGACGATCCAGGCGCTCGCCTACGGCGTCTACAGCCGCGACGCCGATCAGTACGCCGACCGCATCAAGGCCTTCCGCCTGAAGTAGTGCCGGCATCGCCCGACGGCGATGCCCGACATGGCCCGACCCGGACCCCACCGCAGCGGCGGGGACCGGGGGCCAAGTTCGCGACGGATCGGCCAGGGCGCCCGCCTGCGCGCCGCCCTATCATGGGGCGTCGTATGCGAGACGAAGCGACGTTCCGGGTCAAGGCCGGTCTGGCGGAGATGTTGAAGGGCGGCGTCATCATGGACGTCGTCGATGCCGCGCAGGCCAAGATCGCGGAGGACGCCGGCGCCGCCGCCGTGATGGCGCTCGAGCGCGTGCCGTCCGACATCCGCCGCGACGGCGGCGTGGCGCGCATGAGCGACCCCGCGATGATCAAGGGCATCCAGGAGGCCGTGACGATCCCGGTCATGGCCAAGGCCCGCATCGGCCACTTCGCCGAGGCGCAGGTGCTCGAGGCCCTCGAGGTCGACTACATCGACGAGTCCGAGGTCCTGACCCCGGCCGACGAGGCCCACCACATCGACAAGTGGGCGTTCCGCGTGCCCTTCGTCTGCGGCGCCACGAACCTCGGCGAGGCGCTGCGGCGCATCGGCGAGGGGGCCGCCATGATCCGCTCCAAGGGCGAGGCCGGCACCGGCGACATCGTCGAGGCCGTGCGCCACATGCGCTCCATCAGCGGCGAGATCCGCCGCCTGACGACGCTCGACGAGGCGGAGCTGTTCGTGGCGGCCAAGGAGCTGCAGGCGCCCTATGACATCGTCCGCGAGGTCGCCCGCGCCGGCAAGCTGCCCGTGCCGCTGTTCAGCGCCGGCGGCATCGCGACCCCGGCCGACGCCTCGCTGATGATGCAGCTCGGCGCCGAGTCGGTCTTCGTCGGCTCCGGTATCTTCAAGTCGTCCAACCCCGAGGCGATGGCGCGCGCGGTCGTCGAGGCCACGACGCACTTCGCCGACGCCGAGCGCGTCG
>JAWVGD010000399.1:0-3196 GCA_033855515.1 Baekduia sp. | reverse complement strand
AGCTGACCGACTCGGCCTACGTCGCCGTGTCGATGCGGATCATGACCCGCATGGGCGCGGGCGCCTTGGACGTCCTCGGCGAGAACGGCGACTTCGTCCCCTGCGTGCACTCGATCGGCGCCCCGCTGGCCGAGGGCGAGGAGGACGTGCCGTGGCCCACCAACGCCGAGGTCAAGTACATCGTCCACTACCCCGAGACCCGTGAGATCTGGTCCTACGGTTCAGGGTATGGCGGCAACGCGCTGCTCGGGAAGAAGTGCTTCGCGCTCCGGATCGCCTCGATCATGGCGCGCGACGAGGGCTGGATGGCCGAGCACATGCTCATCCTCAAGCTCACCTCGCCGGAGGGCGACGTCAAGTTCGTCACCGGCGCGTTCCCGAGCGCCTGCGGCAAGACCAACCTGGCGCTGATGGTCCCGACCATCGAGGGCTGGAAGGTCGAGACGATCGGCGACGACATCTCCTGGATGAAGTTCGGCGAGGACGGCAAGCTGTACGCCATCAACCCCGAGGCGGGCTTCTTCGGCGTCGCGCCCGGCACCGGCTACAGCAACACGCCCAACGCCATGGCCGCGCTCGAGAAGGGCGCGATCTACACGAACACCGCCCTCACCGACGACGGGGACACGTGGTGGGAGGGCATGACCAAGGAGCCGCCGGCGCATGCGCTGGACTGGCACGGCAACGACTGGACGCCGGAGGCCGACCACCCGGCCGCGCACCCGAACTCCCGCTTCACGGTCCCGGCGGAGCAGGTCCCGTCGATGGCGGCGGAGTGGCAGGACCCGGCGGGCGTCCCGATCGACGCGTTCCTGTTCGGCGGGCGGCGCGCGTCGGTCGTCCCGCTCGTGCGTGAGTCCTTCGACTGGGAGCACGGCGTGTTCCTCGGCGCGACGATGAGCTCCGAGCAGACGGCCGCCGCCTTCGGCACGGTCGGCCAGTTGCGGTTCGACCCGTTCGCCATGCTCCCGTTCTGCGGCTACAACATGGCCGACTACTTCGAGCACTGGCTGGCCATCGGCGCCAAGGAGGGCGCGCAGGTCCCGCGCATCTTCTACGTCAACTGGTTCCGCAAGGACGCCGACGGCGCGTTCCTGTGGCCGGGCTTCGGCGAGAACTCGCGCGTGCTGGAGTGGGTCTTCCGGCGCCTCGAGGGCAAGGTCGAGGCCGACGAGACCCCCATCGGCCTCGTGCCGAAGCGGGGCGACCTGGACACCGACGGGCTGGACATCTCCGACGCCGCGCTGGCCGAGGTCCTCAGCGTCGACGAGGACCAGCTCCGCGCCGAGCTCCCGCAGGTCAAGGAGCACCTCGCGAAGTTCGGTGACCGGCTGCCGGCCGCGATCCGCACGCGGTTCGAGGCGTTGGAGCAGCGCCTCGGCGCGTAGCGGCGAGGGCCGACCACGGCGCGGGTATCGCCTCCTGGGCGATACCCGCAATGGCCGGGGCGGGGGCGTCGCCTGCGACAAGTCGGCCCCCAACCACCGTGCTCCTCGGCCGTTATGGCCAACCTGGCCTTTCGCGTGCGGGCAGAGGGGTAGGTTTGTCCCGTGAGCGTTCAGCAGGAGTCGTCGTCGGCCGGGGAAGCCGGCGACATCGCCGACGTCGTCGCGCGGCTGGCGCGTGAGCAGGGCGGGGAGACCCTCGCCTGCTTCGCGCAGGCCTACCTGCGGCGGGCCGCGGCGACCGCGGCGGCGGCCGAGGTCGGCGGCGACATCGACGCCGAGGACCCCGAGGCCCTGCTGGCCGAGGCTCGAGGGGCGTTCGCGCTGGCCGACGCCCGCGATGGCGCTGCGGCGGGCGTCCGCGCCTTCACGCCCAGTCGCGCCGAGCACGGCTACGAGACCGCGGGCTCGGTCCTGGAGACCAACACCGACGACCTGCCGTTCCTGGTGGACTCGATCGGCGCCGAGCTGCAGGCCCGCGGCCTGCATGTCGTCCGCGTCACGCATCCCATCGTCGGCGTGCGGCGCGGCGCTCAGGGGCACATCACCGCGATCGAGCATCCACGCGACGCGCCGCGCGAGTCGATCATGCACTTCGAGCTGGACCGGCGGCTCCTGCCCGAGGAGCTCGCCGATCTCGAGGACGCCGCCCGCCACGTCCTGGCGACGGTCCGGGCGGTCGTCGAGGACTTCGCCCCGCTGCACGCCGCGCTGGATCGCCTGGCCGAGATCGTCTGGGCGGGCCGCGAGCACCTCGGCGACGCCGGTGATCCCGACGAGGCCGTCGCGTTCCTGCGCTGGGCGGCCGACGACCACTTCGTCTTCCTCGGGTTCCGCGAGGACGAGCGCGGAGGCGACGACGCCACAGGACCACTGGCGGTGGTGCCGGGTTCGGGCCTGGGCCTGCTGCGCGATCAGCGCGAGGCCGGCGAGCTGCGCGTTCCCGCCCACGATCCGCCGTCGGCGCCCCCGGCCGGGACGGGCGGCGCCGTCGCCGACGAGGTCCTGACGATCACCAAGACGCACGCGTTGTCGCCGGTGCACCGTCGCGAGCCGATGAACGCGCTGATCGCCCGGGCCTTCGACGACGACGGCCACGTCGTGCGCGAGGCACGGATGCTCGGCCTGTTCACCTCGCTCGCATACACCGAGCCCGCGAGCACCACGCCGCTGCTGCGCCACAAGCTGCGCCGGATCCTCGACGCCGAGGACCTCATCGAGGGCTCGCACGACCGCAAGGCCGCGATCGCGATCTTCGACGGCTACCCCAAGGGCGAGCTGTTCGCCGCGCCGACCGAGGACCTGCGCGCGCAGCTGGCGATCCTGCTGGCCCTGCGACGTGACGAGGTCCGGCTGCTGGGCCGACGGGCGGCCGACGGGCGCGGCGCATCGCTCGTGGCCGCGCTGCCGCGGGAGCGCTACAGCGCGACGCTGCGCGAACGCCTGCGCCGCATCGTCGCCGGCGCCTACGCGACCGACCACGTCGAGCTGCACGAGGTCTTCGGGGAGGACGACCGCGTCCAGCTGCACCTGACCGTCCGCGCCGGCGGCGGGTTGCCCGAGGTCGACGTCCCCGACCTGGAGCGCCGCCTGATCCTCGAGGCGCGCACGTGGAACGACCGCGTCGCCGCCGTGCTCGTGCACCGCCACGGCCTCGAGCGCGGCCAGATGCTCGCCGCGCGCTGGCTCAAGCGGCTGCCGGAGTCCTACCGCGCCGCGGTCGAGCCGCAGGTCGCCGCCGAGGACGTCGA
>JAWVGD010000398.1:0-9533 GCA_033855515.1 Baekduia sp. | reverse complement strand
CGGTAGAGCGCGAGGATCAGCAGGGCGCCGGCGGCCAGCGTCGCGAGGTCCACGGGGCCGACCCACCCCGGGTCGCCGCCGCCGGCGTCGACGAGGTGGTTGACGGCGTGCAGCGCGTACTGGAGGCCGACCAGCGCCAGCACGGGGGCTCGCCAGGAGGGCCGGCCGGCGGCGACGGCGAGCACCACGGCGGAGGCGACGTAGAACGCGGCCATGTCGCGCAGGTCGTGGTCGTTGCGCGCGCCGAAGTTCGCCACCGCGTCGTAGAACGCGGCGGGGGCCAGCGCGAGCAGCGCGCCCGTCGCCAGCTGGGCGGCGGCGAGCGCGAGCAGACCCGTGCGCAGCACGGACGTCCGGGCGCTGAGGGAGGGGGAGAGGGGCTGCATGGCTCGGAAGCTACCGAGCACCGGACCGGTGAACAGGACCACATCAGGGTCGTGTGACCGGACCGGTCCGGGCGCCGGAGGGAGAGGCGGACACCGGTGGGCCGTGGGGAGCCGCTACGCTCGCGCCGCGTGAGCGCCGACGAAGAACGCCCCGAGGCCATCGAGCCCCAGCCGTGCACCGTGTGCCGCGGCACGGGCTCGTTGATCTCCAACCTCGGTGGGTCCCCGTCGACGGTGACGTGCGCCTGGTGCGACGGGACGGGCACGTTCCTGCCCGACCACGACGCCCAGGCCGAGCGCCGCGCGGCGGCCGAGGCACGCGGTGAGGCGCCGGCCGCGCCCGCCGCGCCGCAGGCCGAGACCGAGTAGCGGCGACCGCGCGACTCAGCGCGGCGCCGGGGCGACGACGAGCGTCCCGAGCGGCCGCTGGTCGGAGCTGCGCAGCACCGCGTAGCGCCCCGGCGCGTCGGCGACGAACTCCAGGACGCCCGGCACATCGCCCGACGTGGGCGCGTCGACGCCGAGCTCGGGGATCGTCGCCTCGTCGGGCTCCGTGGTCGTGACCGCGATCGACACGACGTCGCCGACGTTCGCGCGCACCACCCGGTCACCCGGCAGCGATCCGCGCACCACGGGCGCGCCCGGCGTGCCGGCGACCTCCTGCGGCGGAGCGACCGCACGGGTGCTCTGGGCCTGACGGTCGGCGACCGCCGTGACGATGACGGCGGCCAGGAACACGGCGCAGAAGGCGAGGATGACGCGACGCAAGAGCACGTCCGCATCGTCGCAGACGGGGCCCTGGGGTCCCGACCGTAGTACACAAGTCCAGAACTGGGGCGAGAACGCGAAAGCCGGACCGCATGGCGCCGATCACCCGACTGTGCGGTGACGGACCGCCGGGACATCAACGGGGCTTGCTGCCAAGACCTTGACCCCGGACGTGACCAACGGGACGTCGGCCCTCCGCACAAGTGAAGGCCAAACCGAGATCTCACAGGAGGGATCGTCTTGCTTCAGCGCTTCAAGAACGAGGACGAGGGCTTTACGCTCATCGAGCTCCTCGTCGTCATCCTGATCATCGGCATCCTTGCCGCGATCGCCCTGCCGAGCTTCCTCGGCCAGCAGCAGAAGGCCCAGGACTCCTCGGCCAAGTCGGATGCCCGCAACGCGGTCACCCAGATCGAGTCCTGCTACGCGGACACGCAGGACTACACCAACTGCGCCACCAACGCGGTCCTGACGACCGCGGGTCTGCCGACGACCGTCACGGCCCTTCCGGCCGCCGGCACGCCGTCCACCGGCTACACCGTCACCTCGACGTCGAAGAGCACCGCCGTCTTCACGATCACGAAGGCCGCCACGGGCGTCACGACCCGCGCGTGCACCGTCAAGTGCTCGTCGCCGAGCTGGTAGTCACCCCCCACAACGCAACGTGAAGTCATGGGCGGGCCTTCGGGCCCGCC
This sequence comes from Baekduia sp., assembly GCA_033855515.1. GTDB lineage: Bacteria > Actinomycetota > Thermoleophilia > Solirubrobacterales > Solirubrobacteraceae > Baekduia. Next base: position 7,684 of record JAWVGD010000398.1, on the reverse strand, counting down.
CTTTCACGTTTCGGGCGTGGACGCCCAGACATGGGTCCACGGCGGCCCCCGGCCGCTCAAAGCTCCGCGCCCACCGACCGAAGCAGTGGCGAGGGCCACGCCGTTCCGGGACTTGCTGCAACCTGACCTGGGCGTTCGTGAGGCCCGAGAGCCAAACGACGAACGCCCAGGAGGGCACCGTGCACCCTTCCATCAACGACGAGCGCGGCTTCACGCTGATCGAGCTCCTCGTCGTCATCCTGATCATCGGCATCCTCGCCGCGATCGCGCTCCCGAGCATCCTCGGCCAGCAGCAGAAGGCCCAGGACACCGACGCGAAGTCCAACGCACGCTCGCTGGTCACGCAGGTCGAGTCCTGCTTCGCCGGCAGCGGTGGCGACTACACGCTGTGCACCGTGGCTCAGATGGATCCCACGGGCCTGCCCATCGGCAGCGGCCCGGGCGAGGTCGACGTCGCCGTCGCCGACTCCCAGAACTACGTCGTCACCGCCCTGTCGCGGTCGGGTGGCGTCTTCACCATCACCCGCAGCGCGACCGCGCCGCTGGCGCGGGGTTGCACCGGCACGACGTCGGGCTGCCACTCCGGCACCTGGTAGCCGCTGCTTTCAAGAGCGCGGGGGCACCTGCCGATCACCTGATCGATGGCTCCCGCGCTCGCACCGGCCGCCCTGTTCGGCCTCCTCATCGGCTCGTTCTTGAACGTCGTCGCCTGGCGCCTGCCGCGCGGCGAGTCGCTCGTGCGGCCGCGCTCCAGGTGCCCCGGCTGCGCGACGCAGCTCAAGCCCTATGACAACGTGCCGGTGGTCTCCTGGCTCGTGCTCCGCGGCCGCTGCCGCGGGTGCGGTGAGCGGATCTCCGCGCGCTATCCCGTCGTCGAGGCGATCACCGCCGCGCTGTACGTGGCCGTCGTCGCCGCCAAGTGGGGCGACGTCCTGCAGACGACGCTCGGCCTCGTGCTCGTCACGTTCCTCGTGCCGATCGCGGTCATCGACTTCGACCTGAAGGTCATCCCCAACAAGCTCACGGGCCCCGCGGCCGTGCTCGCCGTCGCCCTGGGCGCCGTGCTGGAGCCCTCCTACCTGCCCGAGCAGCTCATCGCCGGTGCCGGCGCCCTCGTCTTCTTCATGTTGCCCGCCCTGATCCACAAGAAGGGCATGGGGATGGGCGACGTGAAGCTCGCCGCCGTCCTGGGGCTGTATCTCGGTCGTAACGTCGCGCCGGCCATCATGATCGGCTTGGTGCTCGGCGTCATCGTCGGCGCCGCCGTCGTGGCGGTCAAGGGCGTCTCCGAAGGCCGCCGGACCAAGGTGCCCTTCGGCCCGTTCCTGGCGATGGGCGCACTGGTGGCGTTCTTCGCCGGCGACGCGATCGTCCACTCCTACCTGGGGCGCTTCTAGCCGGACGCGCGACGCCCTCCGGCGCTCAAGAGCACGCGCTCTTGGACGAACAACCGAGGGTGTCGGGGCCTCCGCTTGAGGTGCCGCCGTTTCCCGCCGACCCACCGTCTGAAACCATGGCCAAGCGCGCATCCACCATCGTTGGACTCGAGATCGAGCCCTCCGCCGTCCACGCCGCAGCAGTGACCGTCAACGGTCGCGTCTCGGTGAAGACCGCGGCGGTCGTTCCGCTCGAGACGGGCATCGTCAGAGACGGCGAGGTCAACGACGTCGAAGGGCTGACCGAGGCTCTCCGCTCGCTCTATCGCGAGCACAAGGGACTCGACAAGAAGGTCCGCATCGGCATCGCGAACCAGAAGATCGTCGTCCGCGTCATCGAGCTGCCTCCGCTGGAGGACCGCAAGGAGCTCGAGGCGGCCGTCCGCTTCCAGGCACAGGACCAGATCCCCATGCCGCTCGACAGCGCGGTCCTGGACTTCCAGCCGCTCGACATCGTCGAGACCGAGAACGGCCCGCGCCAGCGCGTCCTGATCGTCGCGGCGCGCCGCGACATGGTCGACCGCGTCCTGGCCGCCTGCAAGGCCGCCGGACTGAAGCCCGAGGGAATCGACCTCTCGGCCTTCGCCATGATCCGCGCCCTGCACCGCCCGGCGCCCACCGAGGAGCCCGAGCCCGTGCTCTACCTCTCGGTCGGCGGCCTCACCAATCTCGCGGTCGCCGAGGGCACCACCTGCCTCTTCACCCGCGTCGTCGGCGGCGGCGTCGAGGCCATCGCGGTCGAGCTCGCCGAGCGCAAGGCGCTCACGCTCGAGCACGCCCGTGGCTGGCTGCGCCACGTCGGCCTCGTCACGCCGCTGGGCGACATCGAGTCCGACGACCAGGACGAGATCGCCGAGGAGGCGCGCACCGTCCTGCTCGACGGGGTCCGCCGCATCGGCGGCGAGGTCCGCAACTCGCTCGACTTCCACCACGCCCAGGAGGGCATGAGCCTGCGCGTCCAGCGCGCCGTGCTCACGGGCGCCGCTGCTGCGGTGCCGGGCTTCGACGACGCGCTCGCCGCCGAGCTCGGCCTCCCGGTCGAGTGTGGCCAGGTCGAGGGCACGCCGGAGGGCATGGATCCCTTCCTGCTCACGATCGCGGCCGGCCTGGCCGTCGAGGAGGCTCCGCACGCATGAGGGCCGTCAACCTCATCCCCACCGATCAGCAGCGTGGCGCCGGTGGCGCCGCGGGCCGGTCGGGCGGTGGGGCCTACATCTTGCTCGGCGCCCTGGCGCTGATCGTCGCCATGGCCGGGGCCTACGTGCTCGCCGGCAAGAAGGTCGACGACAAGCGGGCCGAGGTGGCGCGCGTGACCCAGCAGGCTGCGGCCGCCGAGGCCAAGGCCCAGTCGCTGACGAGCTTCACCAAGTTCTCGGCCCTGCGCGTCAAGCGGGTCGACACCGTCACGCAGCTGGCGGCCAGCCGCTTCGACTGGTCCCAGGCGCTGCGCGAGGTGGCCCGCGTGCTGCCCACCAACGCTTGGCTGACCACGATGAACGGCACCACGTCGCCGAGCGTCGCCGGGGGCGGATCGGGCCTCCGGGGCGCCCTGCAGGTGCCCGCCATCGAGATCACCGGCTGCACCACCAGCCAGGCCTCCGTGGCCAAGATGATGGCGCGGATGCGCCTCATCGACGGCGTGCAGCAGGTCAGCCTGTCGTCCTCCGACAAGGGCGCCGACACGTCGGCGTCCTCGGGCGGCGGCTCGGCCGGCGGCTCGGCCGGCGACTGCCGCAACGGCCACAGCCACTTCCCGATGTTCAGCATCGTCGTGTTCTACAACGCGACCTCCGGCGTGCCGGCCTCGACGACGCAGACCGCCGCGGCGACGACCAGCGCCGCGTCGAGCACGACGCCCTCGAGCACCACGCCCGCCCCGACCACCGCGTCCTCGACGACGCCCGCTCCGACCTCTACGACCGCCGCCACCGGAGGCACCACCCCGTGACCGCGCGTGACCGCACCGTCCTGATCGTCGTCGGCCTGGTGGCCGCGATGGCAGGCTTCTGGTTCCTCGCCCTGAGCCCGAAGAACAAGTCCGCGAGCGATCTCAGCTCCCAGCTGACGTCCGCTCAGCAGCGTCTGGCGACCGCGCAGACCAGCGCCGCCGGCGCCGAGGCCGCGCGCCGACGCTACGACAGCGACTACGCCACGGTCGCTCGCCTGGGCAAGGCCGTCCCGGTCAAGGACGACGTCCCCGCGCTCGTCTACCAGCTGTCGCACACCGCGCACGACAACCACGTGGACTTCCGCTCGATCAAGCTGAGCGCCTCGTCGGCGTCGGCGGCCCCGGCGCCCACCGGCGCGGCGGCCGCGGTGGCATCGGCCAACGGCACGACGCCCGCGTCGGCCGCGACGGTCGTGCCCAGCGTGCTGCCGCCCGGGGCCACGGTCGGCACCGCCGGCTTCCCGACGATGCCGTTCTCCTTCAACTTCACCGGCTCGTTCTTCAACATGCAGCGGTTCCTGCGCTCCGTCGACGGGCTCACGACCGTCGACGGCAAGAGCATCAACGTCAAGGGTCGCCTGCTGACGGTCGACGGCGTCGATCTCTCGGCCGGGCCCAAGGGCTTCCCGCAGGTCGACGCGACGATCACCGCCACGGCGTACCTGCTGCCCGCCGACGAGGGCCTCACCGCCGGCGCCACCGCCACGACCGCCGTGGGCACCGGTGCCGCCGCGGGTGCGACCACCGCCTCCGGCACCGCAAGCCCGTCCAGCACGTCCGGCACGGCATCCGCCAGCCTGATCGGGAGCAACTGATGACCTTCCTGCGCAACGTCCTCCACGACCTGATCGAGAAGCGGCTCTGGCCGGTCGCGGTCGCGCTCATCGTCGCGCTCATCGCCGTCCCGATCGTCCTCGGCGGCAAGTCCGATGCGGGCAGCACGCCCGTGCCGGTCGCCGCCGCTCCCACGGGCCCGAACGGGCTGGCCAACCACCGTGACGCCGCGCGCGGCCAGGTCATCAGCCTCGAGCAGCAGGCGGCGGGCAAGGTCGTCCGCGAGGGCACGCTGCGCAACCCCTTCGTCCAGCACCACGTGCCCAAGGCGGTCGACGCGAACGCCGGCAAGGCCGTCACCACCGCGGCGAAGTCCCTGGCCGACGCCCTGGGCGCCGGCTCCAAGTCGGCCACGTCGACCGGCGGCGGCTCGTCGACCCCGGCGACGCCGACCCCGGCGACCACGCCGCCCAAGACGACCACCACGCCCAAGACGACGACCGCGCCGAAGACCGACGCCAACGTCGCCGACACGTACCGCGTCGCGCTGAAGTTCGGCGAGTCCGGCGCGGAGAAGAGCTACACCGACGTCGCCCGGCTCACGCCGCTGCCGTCGTCCGACAACCCGTTCTTCGTCTACCTCGGCCTCAAGGACGACCTCAAGACCGCGATCTTCCTCGTCTCCGCCGACGCGGTCCCATCCGGGGACGGCACCTGCCAGCCCTCGCCCGAGGATTGCGAGCAGATCGAGCTCAAGAAGGGCGACACGGAGTTCTTCGACCTCCAGTCCGGCACCGCCGGCGTGGTCCAGTACCAGCTCGAGCTGACGAGCATCAGCAAGCAGGCGGCCGCCAGCAAGGCCTCCGCCGCCGTCGCGCACGCTCGTGAGTCCAAGGCCGGGCGCGAGTACCTGCGCCAGCTCGTGGCCGACAACCCGGACGCGCTCGCCGGCTGGGACTACTCCAAGAGCCTCGGCCTGCTGGTCGAGAAGGACCCCGTCGTGGTGCCCGACGTGGCCAACGTCCCGGCGCCGGTCGCCGACGCGGCCGACGGCCAGGCCGTCGAGCAGACGTCGACCGTCCTGACGGTCCCCGCGACCCCGGCGCCCTAGCCGCTCAGCGCCGGGGCGTTCGCGCTCCATACACTTCGGCGCCGCATGGCGCTGAACTTGATCACCGCAGGGGAGTCTCACGGGCCGGGCCTGACGTGCATCGTCGAAGGCCTGCCCGCAGGGCTGGAGCTCGACCGGGCATCGATCGATCGCGACATGGCCCGGCGGCAGCTGGGCCATGGCCGTGGCGGGCGCATGAAGATCGAGAAGGACCACGCGAACGTCACCGCGGGGGTCCGCCACGGGCGCACGCTCGGCGGCCCGATCGCCCTCGAGGTCCCCAACCGCGACTACCAGAACTGGGAGGAGCGGATGAACCCCTGGCCCGTCGAAGCCGACGTCGCCGAGGTCCATCTGCCGCGCCCGGGCCACGCCGACCTCGTCGGCGTGCAGAAGTACCGCTTCGACGACGTGCGCAACGTGCTCGAGCGCGCCAGCGCTCGCGAGACCGCGGCGCGGGTGGCCGGTGGCGCGTTGTGCAAGGCGTTCCTGTCGGCCGTCGGCGTCGAGGTCCGCAGCCACGTCGTGCAGATCGGCGACGTGCACGCCGGGCCGCGCCCGGCGGCCGTGACCGTCGCCGACTTCGAAGGCGTCGACGACGACAAGGTCCGCTGCCTGGACCCCGAGGCGAGCCGCGCGATGGTCGCCCACATCAACGTGCAGCGCAAGGCCAACGAGTCGATCGGCGGCGTCTTCGAGGTGGTGGCGTTCGGGCTCGTGCCGGGCCTCGGCTCGCACGTCTCCTGGGAGGAGCGCCTGGACGGCCGCATCGGCGGCGCGCTGTGCTCGATCCAGGCGGCCAAGGGCGTGGCGTTCGGCGACGGCTTCGCGCTGCCGGGCGCCCCCGGGTCGCAGTCGCACGACGAGATCTTCTACAGCGAAGAGCGTGGCTACCACCGCGAGACGAACCACGCGGGGGGCCTGGAGGGCGGCATGACGACCGGCCTGCCGCTCGTCGCGCGCGTCGCGATGAAGCCGATCCCGACGCTGACCAAGCCCCTGCGCTCGGTGGACATCGCGACCCACGAGCCCGCCCAGGCGCTGCGCGAGCGCACCGACTCGTGCGTCGTGCCGGCCGCCGGCGTCGTGGGGGAGGCGATGCTGGCCTACGTGCTGGCGGACGCCTACCGCCGCAAGTTCGGCGGCGACCACATCGAGGACGTGCGCGAGGCCGTCGCTCGCTACCGCGAGCGGATCGCGTGGCGCGGCTGACCGTCGTCGTCGGCTTCATGGGCGCGGGGAAGACCACCCTCGCCCGCGAGCTGGCGGCGCACCGCCGCGTCGACCACGTCGACACCGACGCGCTGCTCGTCCAGCGCTTCGGCCGCTCGATCGAGCAGGTCTTCGACACCGAGGGCGAGGCGGCGTTCCGCGCCGCCGAGGAGGAGGTCGTCGTCGCGCTGCTGGAGCGCGCCGGCGACGCCGACATGGTGGTGTCGCTGGGCGGCGGCTCGGTGCTGTCGCCGCGGGTGCGCGCCGCGCTGGCCGGGCACACGACGATCCTGGTCGACGTGCCCGTCGACGTCGCGTGGGAGCGCGCCGCCGGGCGCAACCGGCCGCTGGCCCGCGACCGCGAGGCCTTCGCCGGCCTGCACGCCGAGCGCCACGCGCTCTATGAGTCGGTCGCCGACGCCTACCTGCCGCAGACCGACGCCGGCGTCGTCGTGCGCGCCGACGCGGCGCTGCGGGCGCTGGCCGACGCACCGCCGGGCACCCGCATGGCCTGGGGCCACAGCGCCGGGGGCGAGTACCCGGTCTACGTCGGGCGCGGCGTGCTCGCCATGGCCGTGCCGGGCCAGGAGGGACGGGCGTTCGGCGTCACCGACAGCGTGGTGGGCGAGCATCACGCCGGCCGGCTGGCGCGCCTGTCGGGCATCATCGAGATCCCGCCCGGTGAGGAGCACAAGACGCTGCAGACCGCCGAGCGCGTCTGGCGCGCGATGGCCGCCCAGGGCGTCACGCGCGCCGACCACCTGATCGCGCTGGGCGGCGGCGTGGTCGGCGACCTCGCCGGCTTCTGCGCCTCGGCCTACCAGCGCGGGATGCCGGTCGTGCAGGCGCCGACGACCGTCGTCTCCCAGGTCGACTCGGCCTACGGCGGCAAGACCGGCGTCGACCTGCCCGAGGCCAAGAACTACGTCGGCGCCTACCACCAGCCCGCCGCCGTCCTGGCCGACACGCTGACGCTCGCGACGCTGCCGGCCGCCGAGCACGCCGCCGGCTACGCCGAGGTGCTGAAGACCGCGCTGATCGCCGGCGGGCCGCTGTGGGAGCGGCTGGCCGGCGGTGCGCCGGTCGACGACGACGTGATCCTCGCCTGCGCCCGCACGAAGCTCGCCGTGGTCGCCGCCGACGAGCGCGACGGCGGCCGCCGCCAGGTGCTCAACCTCGGCCACACCGTCGGGCACGCGCTGG
>JAWVGD010000397.1:0-4576 GCA_033855515.1 Baekduia sp. | reverse complement strand
GCAGAAAGCCGGCCGCGAGGATCGCCAGGGTGGCGCCGAGCCGCAGCGTCCGTCGCGCACCCGTCTGCCCGTCCAGGAGGAACGCCGCCGCCAAGAGCGCCAGCCACGGCAGCGCGAAGACGTAGGCACGGAACACGCCCTCGCCGCCGTAGGCCTGCAGCGGCACGACGAGGCACGGCGCCAGGATGAGCGTCAGCGCCGAACCCGGCACCTGCCGGCGCCGCACGGCGGACAGCACGCCCGCGGCGGCGAGCGTCACCAAGGTCGCGGTGACCACGCGGCCGGCCAGGGCCGCCCAGCCCACACCGGCCAGGGGCGTCGCCCGGCCGCCGGCGTGCGGGTCGGGCGTCGTGACGCCCTTGGCGTCGAAGAGGTGGAAGTGGCTCGAGAGGAAGTCCCACGCCAGCGTGACCCAGGCCGCCTCGACCGCGATCATCGCCACGGGCACCCACAGCGGAACCCGCCGCACCGCGACCAGCGCGCAGACCGCCGCGATCACCAGCACCGGCGTCAGCTGGTGGGTGACGACCAGCGCCGCCCAGCAACAGGCCCCGGAGGCGAGCGCCGGCGCGGCGGCCAGCCGCTCGGCGGGCGCATCGAGCGCCACCCGCAGCCTCGGCGCCACGCGACGTGGCGTGGTCGCGCGCAGGCAGATGCCCAGAAACGTGAACGCCAGGACGAACGCGAGTGCCTGGGGCGCGTAGTAGTCGGTGCCGACCCAGCTGCCGAGCAGGAAGAGCGCCGTCGCGAGCCAGACGCGGCGGCGGTCGGTCGTCAGGCCGCCGAAGGCGAACTGCAGCGATGCGACCGTCGCGAGGTTGAAGGCGACCTGGGCCCACCCGGCGACGTCGATCATCGGCACGCCGCTGAGCCGCTGCAGCCAGCCGGCGAGCACGAAGAACCCGGGCCAGTTGTTGTAGATGTCGAGTGACCGGTCGACGTGGCCGGTCGACGCGATGAGGTCGGTGACCGCGAGGTGCTTGTAGGTCCAGGCGTACCGCGGCTCGTCGTAGAGCAGCGGCGCGGTGCCATGGATCACGAGGACCAGGCCGACGACGTAGGCGCCCAGGACCACCGGCGGAGGCAGCCGGCGGCTCGTGACCGCCGCGGCGAAGCCGGCGAGCAGCAGCGCGCAGGCGGCATAGAAGGTCGCCGGGAACGCCGGCACGAGGCCGAAGTCGTCGATACGGCCCACGTCGGTCGACCGCACGCCCAGGACCCACAGGGCCAGGGCGAGCGCCACGACGGCGAGGTGGGCCGCCTCCGGCCACCGTGCCTCGGACCGCGCGCCGATGGCGGCGGGCGCCAAGGCCATCGTCGCGCTCATCGCGGCGTCGCCTCCTGCGCGCCGCGGACCAGGCGGCGGCCGCGCACGTAGCTCGCCGGCCCGGCCAGCAGGCCGCGCAGCTCGGTCCGGTGCGCCGCGGGCGGCACCGCGACGTGGCGCCCGACCCCGCGCGACAGGCGCGCGAAGCGCAGCACGCCGCGCGGGAGGACCCGGGCGAGCTGCCATGCGGCGCGCCCCTGGCGCAGGTGCTTGAAGACGTAGGCCCCCAGGCCGGCGCCATAGCCCCACATCTGCGTGACCAGCGCGTCGTCGTCGCGCCGATGGTGATGCCAGACCAGGGCGGCCGGCTCGTAGGCGATCGCCCAGCCGCCGAGCACCGCACGCAGGAAGTAGTCCAGGTCCTCGCCGCCTTGGGAGGGCGACCCGGCGCCCAGCGCCTCGTCGAACGGCCCGATGGCCTGCAGGGCGCCGCGTGAGACGGCGAAGTTCGCGCCGGTGCCGAACACGCCCGCGCTGTAGGGGTAGAGCGGGTGGTCGTGGCGGTGCTCGCCGAGGTCGAACAGCTTTGGCGCGCAGGAGGCCGTCCACTGGACCTTGGCCTCGAAGTACTGCTGGGCGGGCGTGTCGAGCTCGGCGGCCGGCACCATGCCCGTGACCACGCCGACGTGCGGCGCGCGGGCAAACCCGCGCCCGATCCCATCCAGCCAGCGACGGTCCACGACGACGTCGTCGTCGGTGAACGCCACCAGCGCGCCCCGCGCGGCGGCGACGCCGGCGTTCCGGGCCCGTGACAGCCCGGGCCGCGGCTCCAGCACGTACCGCACCCGCGGATCGCCGAGCCCAGCCACCACGTCGGCGGTGTCGGACGTGCGTGGCGCGTTGTCGACGACGACGAGCTCGAGGTGCGGGTAGCCCGTCGCGAGGATCGAGGTCAGCGCCGCACGCAGGGATGCTGCACGATCACGGGTGCAGAGCACGACGCTGACGCTCGGGGCCGGAGCCTCGGGTGCGGCCGTCCGGGCGTGGCCGCGCAGCGCCACGATCCGATCGCCCAGCTCCGCGCATGCCGCCGCCGTGACCGCCTCGAGCGACACGGCGCCGTCGGTCACCGGCACCGTGACGAAGCCCAGCGGCTCACCGCGGAGGCGGACGAGCACGCGCGCGACGCCGTACGCCTGCGCGGGCCCGAGGTCGGGGACGCGCAGGTCGCCCGCCGCCGCGTCGGTGAGGTCGAGCTCGGCGACCCACATCGGACCCGCGACGGCCGGCGCGACCGTGCGGAGGCGCCGCGGTCCGGCGGCGAGCGCCAGCAGGCAGGCGCCCGCGACCACGTCGAGCGTCGTCTCCGGCGACCAACGACCGAGCCAGAGCGACACCTGGCCGGCCATGACGGAGATCGCGAGGCCGGCGGCGACGACCAGGCCCGGCGAGGCGAACGCACGCCCGCTGCGCAGCGCCGCGAACAGGGCCGTCCCGGGAACGAGCGCGACGAAGGCGAGCAGGAGCGCCAGGCGCAGGCCGCCGGGCGCGCCGGCAGCGACCGCCAGCGGCGCCGCGACGGCGACGATCGCCGCGGCCCCCTGGCGCCCGTCGAACGAGCGACGCGGCCGGGCCGCCCGGCCGGCGGGCGCGCGCAGCACGCCGACGAGCATCGGGGCCACCGCCAGCGCGACGACCACGCTCCCGGCGAGCCAGGCGACGCCCGCACCGGCGAGCCCGAGCGGGCCCGCGAGCGCGATGGCCAGCGGCAGCACGAGGACGAAGCCCGCGATCTGGGTCAGGACGATCGGCGTGCCGCGGCCCTCGATGCGGCACACCGCGTCGAACAGGAACACCGCCGCCCGGAACGGCAGCGCGCACGCGAGCAGGCGCAGGACGTCGGTGGCCTCGTGCGGGTAGGCCGGGCCGAACACCACCAGCAGCAGCGGCGCGGCGGCGACGAGCAGCAACGCCAGGGCCGACACCGGGCCGAGCAGGCGCCAGACGGCCGCCCGCGCGAGCTCGCGGACCCGCGCCTCGTCGTGCGCGGCCTCGACCACGAGCGCCGTCACGGCGTTGTAGACCAGGACGTCGAGCAGCGAGGCCAGGCTGAACGCGACGTAGAAGTAGGCGTTGGCCCGGTCGCCGAGCGACGCGACGACCACCAGCGGCAGCGCGGTCAACGTCGCCTGCGACAGCACCACGCCCACGTAGTCCTGGCCCAGGAAGGCCAGCAGCCGCCGGCGCGTGGCCTGCAGCAGCTCGCCGGGCTGGGCGACCCGTGCCACGTGGGCAGGCAGCAGGCGAACCCCGATGAGGACGTTGACGGCCGGCACGAGCAGGACGAGCGGCGCCACCCACGCGACGACGACGCCGTGCTGGACGCCGAGGGCCGCCGTCGCCGGCAGCGCTGCGAGCTTCAGGACGCCGAAGCTGAGGTTCTCGACGAGCAGCCAGCCGGTGCGCCGCATTCCGACGAGCACCGCGTCCTGCAACACGAACACGACCCAGCCCGAGACGGCGAGCACGTAGCCGAGGGCGGCGCCGGCGCCCTCGAGCAGCCCGAAGTGGCTCGAGATCGACGGGGCGACGAGCACGAAGGCGCCGGCGAGGACGGCAGAGGTGGCGACCGCGGTGCCGTAGGCACCGACGATCCACGCCGCCGAGCGGTCGCCGAGCTGGGGCAGGAACCGCAGCAGCGCGTTGCCCAAGTTGAGCTGCCCGACGATCGACAGCGTCATCATCGTCGTGATCAGCGCGGCGTCGACGCCGAGCACCGGCGCCGTGAACGACCGCGCCGCAACGATCCAGAACACGACGCCCAGCGCCGCCTGGGCGGCCGTGCTGGCCATCAGGCGCACGGCGTTGCCGACCAGCGCGCGCTCGCTCACGCCATGCCCCACTGCAGGGCGGGCGCCGGCGGCTCCGCGGCCGCGCCGTGCAGGCAGCGCGCGTAGGCCCCCAGGGTCAGGGCCGCGACGGTCGCCCATGTCGGGATGGCGTCGCCCAGCGCGGGTGCGGGAGCGGACGCCACGGCGGCGAGGACATCGGCCAGGGCCAGCGGCGAGGCCTGTGGCGAGACGAGGTGGATGCCGCCGCCGGCGAGCTCGTCGGCCTCCCGGTGCACCGCGACATCGGAGGCCACGGCGGGCGCGCCCGCCGCACGCGCCTCCAGCAGCGCTGTCGCGGAGATCGTGCCCTCGGCCATCGAGGCCACGACATCCGCGGTGCGCAACCAGCGGTGGTGCGACGCCTCGTCGAGGCGGCCCAGGAAGCGGACGCGCCGGCCGACGGCGAGGTCGACCGCGT
>JAWVGD010000396.1:0-2711 GCA_033855515.1 Baekduia sp. | reverse complement strand
GGTCGCGGAGTGCAACGGAATCGTTACGTACCTGTGCGTGAGTTTTTACTTTCGCAACCCACGTGTAACGCGACTCGCCGTAGCGTGGCCGCATGCTCGCAAGCATCGCCACATTCGCCATCGAGGGCGTCGACAGCCGGGAGGTCACCGTCGAGGTCGACGTGCGCCGCGGGCTGCCCGGGTTCACGGTCGTCGGCCTTCCGGATGCGGCGGTTCGCGAGGCACGCGAGCGGGTGCGCGCGGCGATGCTGAACTCGGACCTCGAGTTTCCGCTCCAGCGCATCACTGCCAACCTCGCGCCGGCGCGCGTGCGGAAGGCGGGCGCGTTCGACCTGGCGCTCGCGGTTGCGCTCCTGTGTGCGAGCGGGCAGGTGCCGAGTGAGTGGTTCGGCTCGTGCGCGGTGTGTGGCGAGCTATCGCTGAGCGGCGCGCTACGCCCGGTCCACGGGAGCGTCGCGATCGCCGCCGGCGCTCGCGCCGCCGGGTACGAACGCCTGATCGTCCCGTGCGAGAACGCGGACGAGGCGGCGCTCGTCGATGGGATCGAGATCTTCGGTGTGTCCGAGTTGGCGCGGCTCGTCGACCTCGTGCACGATCGCTGGCGGCCGGACGCCCCGAGGCCGCAACGGGACCCGGGCGACATCGCTCGGGGCGGCCCGGATCTGGCGGACGTTCGCGGGCAGCGCGACGCACGGCGGGCGCTCGAGATCGCGGCGGCCGGTGGCCACAGCCTGCTCATGGTCGGCCCGCCGGGCGCTGGCAAGACAATGCTCGCGCGACGGCTCGCGGGCATCCTCCCGGTACCGACCTTCGAGGAGGCCGTGGAGATCACGCGGATCCACAGCATCGCCGGCCTGAGCGACGGGCGGCTTGCGACGGAGCGTCCGTTCCGCGCGCCGCACCACACGATCTCGGCTTCCGGGCTGATCGGCGGGGGTTCCACACCACGGCCCGGGGAAATCACGCTCGCCCACCGCGGGGTGCTGTTCCTCGACGAGTTGCCGGAGTTCTCGCGCAATGCACTCGAGGCGCTGAGGCAGCCGCTCGAGGCGGGGCGCGTGGAGATCACCCGGGGCCAGCGATCGATCGGGTTTCCCGCCGCAGTGATGCTCGTCGCAGCCTGCAACGCGTGTCCATGCGGGCGCGCGAAAGGCGTCTGTGAATGCCAGGGTGAGGCGCGGGCGCGCTACCAGCGGAGGCTGAGCGGGCCGCTGCTCGACCGCATCGACCTGGTGTGCCAGCTCGAGCCCACGCGCGCGCTTGAGCTCGTCTCCGAGGGAGGCGGCGAGGAGCGGTCGGCAGCAGTGCGTGCACGTGTGGCGGCGGCTCGGGAGCGCCAGCGGCGGCGGCTCGCCGGCACCTACGCCCTCTGCAACGGGGCGATGGATGCTCGCCTGACGCGCCGGCACATCCGGCTCGACACCTCTCTCCGTACGCGCATGCTGGACGGCCACTCAGGTGCCGAGATGAGCGGCCGCGGGCACGATCGCGTGCTGCGGCTCGCGCGCACGATCGCCGACCTGGCCGAGCGCGATCGCATCAAGCCGGAGGACATCGACGAGGCGGTCGGCTACCGGCTGTCTGGAGCTTGGAGGGCGGCCGCATGAGTGGGCCGCGTCTGCTGCCGAGCCGGCCCGTCACCACCGCGTGCGACGCCTGCCTGAGGCGCGGGGCGCTCATTGCCCTGCTCGCCGGGCCGATCGCGACGGTATTGCGTCCAGAGCGTCGGCGTGATCGCCCGGCCGGCTTGCTGGCGCTGAGCAACGACGAGCTCATCGAGGCGGTGGCCGGTGACGCACGGCCGCGCATCGAGCAAGCGATGAGACGCTTCCGGCCTGCCGCGGCGAGGGCGAAGGTAGTCGCTGCCGGTTGTGATGCCGTCTGCCGCCATGCGGACGAGTACCCCGAGCGGCTCACGCAGCTGGGGGACCGGCCGAACCCCCTCTACCTGCGCGGTGGCGTCGGGCGACTGCAGCGGCTCTGTGCCGAGCCAAGCGTCGCGGTGGTCGGAGGGCGACACCCATCCGAATACGCGCGTGAAGTCGCACACGAGATGGGGAGGGGCCTCGGGGCCGCCGGGGTCACCGTGATCAGCGGGCTCGCATTGGGCATCGATGCGGCTTCGCACCGCGGCGCGCTCGCGGGCGGGGGCGCCGCGCTGGCCGTGCTCGGATGCGGCCCTGACATCGCCTATCCGCGCAGACACCTCAGGCTCTACGAGGAGATCGTCGAGCACGGCGTCGTGGTTTCGGAGCTCGAGCCGGGCACGCAACCGTTCCAGTGGAGCTTCCCGGCGCGCAACCGCATCATGGCTGCGCTGGCGGAGGTGGTCGTCGTGGTCGAGGCTCGCGAGGCGTCGGGCTCGCTGATCACGAGCACCTTCGCGGCGGACCTGGGGCGCGAGGTAGCTGCGGTGCCGGGCCAGGTGACCGCGCGGGTCGCGGCCGGCAGCAATCACCTGCTGCGCGAGGGGGCGACCCTGGTGCGCAATGCCGAGGACGTGCTGGACGTGCTCTTCGGCGTAGGGCTCGGGCCGCGCGAGCCGGATCGACCACAGCCCGAGCTCGACACCCCGCTCCAGATCGTGCTCAACGCCGTGGAGGTGCGCGAGAGCCTCGAACGCGCCGCGCTGCGCGCGGGTCTGTCCGCGGGAGGGCTGCGGGCGGCGCTCGGGCGGCTGGAGTCGCTAGGACTGGTGCGGCGCGACGGCG
>JAWVGD010000395.1:0-6557 GCA_033855515.1 Baekduia sp. | reverse complement strand
GATGATCGCCCCGCGCTGAGTCTTGCGTCCGGAGTCCTTCACGTGCGCGGGACCCAGGAGACGCTGGTGCCTGCCGTCGGCGTCGCGCCAAAGCGCAAACCAGCGGCGCGAACCTCGTACGCCCTTGATCTGCAAGTGCCCTGTCGGCTTGGTGAGCTGGCTCATGTGTTCCCCCGCCGCGACCGCGCTTCGGACACATAGGGAACACGAGTGGGAACACGGGTCAGCCGGACCAGTTTTCGAGCCGACACGATGATGCGATTTTGCAGGTACTTCCTCAGCGCCCCCGGTTGGACTCGAACCAACGACCTGCGGATTAGAAGTCCGCTGCTCTATCCAGCTGAGCTACAGGGGCAGATGAGGTCATCCTCGCACGCGCGGGGCGGCCGGTAGCGTCTCGGCGCGATGGAGGATGATGATCCGTACCGGATGTTCTTGGTCGTGCGCCGCGGGGCGTTCGAGGACCTCGAGACCGGCGGGGTGCTAGCGGGGGCGGCGGCCGTCGCGTGCCTGCGGCGGTTCGAGGAGGACCCCGAGTACGCGCCGGCGATCGCGGCCTGGCGGCAGCGGCCCGGCAAGGTGACGCTGCGCGCCCGTGGCGGCCAATGGGATCAGGTCCTGCACGAGGAGCAGCTCACGATCGCCGGCGACCCCGAAGCTGCGGCGGTGCTGGCGCTGCCGCCGCGGCGGCGCTCGGAGCGCAGCGACCTCCTCACCAAGCTGCAGGCGATGGCCTCGGACCTGGCGCCGCTGCCCCGGGCCGACACCACGCCGCAGCCCGACGGCGGCGGCCGCGTCACCTACGTGGTCAACCCGCGCCTGGAGATGAGCTCGGGCAAGACGATGGCCCAGATCGCCCACGCGGGAACCCAGGCGGCGGCGACCGGGGACCTCGAGGGGTGGGTCGATGCCGGCTGCCCGGCCCGCGCCGTCGTCCCGACGAGCCGGCGCGCCTTCGACGCGCTGTGCGCCTCCGAGCACCTCGTCGCCAAGATCGAGGACGCCGGCCTCACCGAGGTGCCGCCGGGCACGATCACGGTTCTCGCGCTCCCGCCCGCGGACTGAACTAGGGTCGCGAGCCATGAGCGTCGATCCGACCGGCCAGGACCTCAAGCGCTTCCTCGCAGAGGACGACGGCGCGCCGGTCACCATGCTCAACCTCCTGCGCTTCAAGCCGGACGGTGGCCGCGACTCCTACGCCGGCTACGCCCGCGCGATCGGGCCCTTCCTGGATCGCGTCGGCGGGACCGTCGTGTACTTCGGCGACACCAGCGCACCGCTCGTGGCTCCCGCGGGCGAGACCCGGTGGGACGCCGTCCTGCTGGTCCGCTACCCCAGCCGCGCGGCGTTCTCGCAGATGGTCGCCGACCCCGAGTACCAACAGATCACGCACCTCCGTACCGAGGCGCTCGACGCCGCGGTCCTACAGCCCACGGTCACGCGCGGCTGAACACCCAGCGCCGTCCGACGAGGTAGGTCGCTGCCGGCGTGACCGGCAGCAGCACGAGCTGCGCCACGATCTTGCCGACGTGCAGCCCGTCGACGGCGACGGCCAGCAGCAGGAGGTTCAGCAGCGTCGCCCCGCCCTGGGCGGCCAGCCAGCTCAACCATGCCCGGACCGTCGGCCGGCGGCCCTTGAACGTCCAGTGCTCGTGCAGCCAGTACCCGATGGACGCCGACACCGCGAACGCGATGACCGCCGCCAGCAGATACGGCACGCCGACCAGCACCCCGGCGGTGTACATCCCGAAGTAGGTGCCGGCGTTGAAGCCCCCGACCAGGCCGAAGCGCACGAGCTCGCGGTAGCGTCCCACGCCGGTAGGTGTACCTCTTCGGGACCCGCGCGCGCCGCGCGACTAGATTGTCTGGCACATGGACGACCGTCGGCAGTGGGACCAGGACGGCTACGTGGTTCTTCGCGGCGCGAGCCCCGCCGATGCGGTCGCCGCCTACCCGCACGACATCGCGCGCCTGCGCGACGGGCTGCTCGTCCGGACGCCGGGCGACGACTACGCCTCGCTCGCCGTCCGCGCCGAGCCGGACTCGGCCGGAGCGGTCGACCCCTATGCCATCTCCGACGTGGCTCGCGCTGTGCTGCTGGCCGAGCCGGTCGTCAGCTTCCTCACCGGGCTGTTCCAGGCGCCGCCGCTGCTCTTCGACGCGGTCGAGACGACCGCCGGCGCCCCGGACTCGGGCCTCTACCGCGACGCGACGTACGTCGCCGTCGCCGAGGAGCCCGCGGCGCTGGTCGGCGCGCTGGTCGCGCTCGGCGACGCAACGCTCGACCTCGTCCCCGGCTCGCAGGTCCTCGCGACGTCGCCCTTCAGCGGCCGCTACCGCCACTACAACGCCGAGCGCGACGGCGACGCCGCGCTGACCCGCCATCGCGAGGAGCTGACGGCCGCGCTGGCCGGCCACGACCGCGGCGCCGAGACGGTCACGCTCGCGCCCGGCGACGTGGTGCTCTGGCACGCGGCCCTGGTCCACGGCCCCCCGGACGGCGGCCCGGCCCTCTACGCCCACCTCTGCCCCACCCGCGCCCAGCCGTCGTGGTTCGCCTACCGCCCCGAACGCGCACGCCACGCGGAGTTCGGCGGCGCATGGCTCACGACCCAGCATTACGACCTCGTCGACGCGGTCGCAGACGACCCGGCCGCCGACCCGGAGCCGGTGACCGGGCCCCAGATCGAGCAGATCGCCGACGCGCTCGAGGCCCACGACGACCGGCCGCCGGACGCGCCGTCGCCGCCGCCGCCGGCTCCGGAGGTCGCGCACCGCCGCGGTGGCGGCGGGCTGCTCGGCTCGGTGCGCGGCCTCATGGGCCGCCGCCACCGCGGACGCTGAACCGGCGGTCGCGGCGACCGTAGGGCTTCCCCTACCGGATTGCTCAGGAGAGTCGTATCGACGTCTCCCCCGGTTCCTGACAGCCTGGTCTTCCGGTGGTCGCGCAAGGGCCAAGGCCCGCCACGCAGCCACGCACCACACCACACGGATCGCGAGGCGAAATGGCCACGAGCCTCCCCATGCCGTCCGTCGCCGACGACGCGGACCGGCGGGCACTGACGCCGGTTGTGGGTGACCGCGTCCCCCCATCGCTTCCCGATGCTGTCCCCCCCGCCGACGTACCAGCCAACGGCACGGTCCTGCGGGGACGAGGGCGAGAGTGTGAGGCGCTCGATCGGCTGCTGGCGGGCGTGCGCGCCGGCGAGAGCCAGGTGCTGGTGCTGCGCGGCGAGCGGGGCATCGGGAAGACGGCGCTCTTGGAGTGCGCCCTCGAGCGGGCTTCGGGGTGTCGTGTCGTGCGCGCCGCGGGCGTTCGGTCCGAGATGGAGCTGGCCTTCGCGGGGCTCCACCAGCTGTGCGGGCCCCTCCTGGAACACGTGGACCGGCTCCCGGTTCCCCAGCGCCACGCTCTCGGCACAGCGCTCGGTCTCCGGTCGGGCGAGGCTCCGGATCGCTTCTTCCTCGGGCTGGCCGTGCTGGGCCTGCTGCGGGAGGTGGCTGCCGAGCGGCCGCTGGTCCTCTTGATGGATGATGCGCAGTGGCTCGATGAGACGTCCGCGCAGGTGCTCGGGTTCGTCGCCCGCCGCCTGGAGGCCACGTCGGTGGCCATCGTCGTCACGGTGTGCGAGGGCAGCGGGGAGCACGCGTTCGCGAGTCTTCCCGATCTCGTGATCGAGGGCCTTGGCGATCGTGACGCGGGCGCCCTGCTTCGGTCCATGATCGGCGGCCGGCTGGACGAGGGCGTGCGCGACCGCATCGTGGCCGAGACGCGGGGCAACCCGCTGGCGCTGCTGGAGGTTTCGCGGGGCATGACGCCGGCCGAGCGCGCGGGCGGCTTCGGGATGCACGATGCGCTGCAGCCTCCTGGCCAGCTCGAGGAGCGCCTTCTTCGGCAGCTCGCGCCGCTCCCCGCGGCGACACGGCAGCTGTTGCTGCTGGCGGCGGCCGAACCGCTCGGCGACCCGGCGCTGGTGTGGCGTGCGGCGAAGTGGTTGGAGCTTGGTGTCGAGGCGGCGGCTCCGGCCGTCGAGGCCGGGCTGATCGAGTTCGGACGTCGTGTGCGGTTCAGGCATCCGCTCGTGCGCTCGGCGGTCTACCGGGCGTCGTCCCGGGAGGACCGGCGAGCTGTGCACGGCGCCCTGGCCGACGCCACCGATCCGCAGACCGACCCTGACCGTCGTGCGTGGCATCGCGCTCAGGCGACGGTCGGGCCCGACGACGGAGTCGCCGACGAGCTCGAGCGCTGGGCCGGCCGGGCGCAGACGCGCGGCGGCCGGGCGGCGGCCGCCGCGTTCCTGGAGCAGGCGACGCTCCTGACCCGCGAGCCCAGGCGCCGGGCGCAGCGCGGGCTGGCCGCCGCCCGGGCCAAGCATGACGCCGGGGCGCCCGAGGCGGCCCTCGACATGCTGGCCGCGGCGCAGGCGGGACCGCTCGACGCGCTTCAGAACGCCCGGGTCGATCTGCTGCGCGCACAGATCTCGTTCGCCGTGAGCGGCGGCCGCGACGCTCCGGCGCTGCTGCTCGACGCCGCCAAGCAGCTGGAGCCGCTCGACGTGGGGCTGGCGCGCGAGGCATACCTGGAGGCGATCGCCGCGGGGATCTTCAACGGGCACCTGGGCAGCGGCGGCACGCTGGCGGAGATCGCGCAGGCGGCGCGTGCGGCGCCCCAGCCGTTGCGCCATCCGCGCGCGTCCGATCTCCTTCTGGATGGGCTGGCACTGCTGATCACCGAGGGCCACCGGGCCGCAACCCCGATGTTGAAGCGGTCGCTCAGCGCCTTCTGCGCCGGCGACGACGCCACGAGCGAGGACCTCCCCTGGCTCGCACTGGCCTGCCACGTCGCCGGGCTCCTGTGGGACGACGAGACGTGGGCGGTGCTGTCGGCCCGTCAGGTCGCAGCCGCCCGTGACGCGGGCGAGCTGACCGCCTCGCCCCTGGCCCTCACCTCGCACCTCGGCGCGCACCTCTCCGCCGGCGCGCTCGGCGCCGCGATGGCCCAGATCCAGGACGCCGACATGGCCGGCGACCCGCGGGAGGGTGACCGTGCGGCCTACGGCGCCCTGGCGGTCGCCGCCTTCCAGGGCCGGGAGGCCGAGAGCTGCCGGTTGATCGACGCCACGACCAGCGCGGTCACGGCACGAGGCGAGGGGACCAACCTGACCGTGATCCAGTGGTCCGCGGCGATGCTCTACAACGGCCTGGGCCGGTACGACAAGGCGCTTGCCGCCGCCCGGCAAGCCGGCGAGCATCCGGATCAGCTGCTGTTCGGCTCCTGGGCGCTGGTCGAGCTCATCGAAGCCGCGAGTCGCAGCGGGATGACGGAGTGCGCGGCCGAGGCGCTCGAGCGACTGTCCGAGACGACCCGCGCCAGCGGCACCGACTGGGCGCTGGGGGTCGAGGCGCGGTCACGTGCGCTGCTGGCCGACGGCCAGGAGGCCGAGGACCTCTACCGCGAGGCGATCGACCGCCTCGGCCGGACGCGCGCCGCCATGTTCCTCGCGCGGACCCATCTGCTCTACGGCGAGTGGCTGCGTCGCGAGCGCCGCCGGCTCGACGCGCGCGAGCAACTGCGCCTCGCCCAGGACCT
The DNA here is from genome assembly GCA_033855515.1 of Baekduia sp. Lineage (GTDB taxonomy): Bacteria > Actinomycetota > Thermoleophilia > Solirubrobacterales > Solirubrobacteraceae > Baekduia. The sequence goes on along the minus strand of JAWVGD010000395.1, from coordinate 967 downwards.
GTGCACGACGATGGGTCTCGAAGCGTTCGCCCAGCGGGCCGCGCGCGAGGTGCTGGCCACCGGCGAGACGGCCCGCAAGCGCACCATCGGCACCAGCGGCCAGCTCACCGCCCAAGAGGCCGAGATCGCACGCCTGGCCAGCGACGGGCTCTCCAACCCCGAGATCGGCGCCCGCCTGTTCATCAGCCCCCGCACCGTCGAATACCACCTGCACAAGGTCTTCGCCAAGCTCAACATCTACTCGCGCAAGCAGCTCGTCCGAGCTCTCGACAGGGCCCCGAGCCGGCCGGGCATGCTCGGCGCGCCCGTCGGCGTCGCCCAGGCGGCCTAGGGGCCTGCCCGGAACCGTCACCCGGGACAGGCGCCGGCGCCCGCGCCGGCGCGACGATGTGGGGACTGAGCAGCTAAAAAAAGGCGGTCGGAGATGGGCATGTCGCGCAAGCTTGCAGTCGAGTTCATCGGGACGTTCTTCCTGGTGTTCACCGTCGGTCTTTCGGTGAGGACCGCCGGCGCGCTGGCGCCGCTGGCGATCGGCGGGGTCCTGATGGTCATGGTCTTCGCCGGCGGGCACGTCTCCGGGGGCCATTACAACCCCGCCGTCAGCACCGCGGTGCTTCTCCGCGGGAAGTTGACGCCGAACGAGTGGGTGGCGTACGTCATCACGCAGGTGGTCGCGGCGCTCGTCGCTGCCGGCGTGGTGAGCATCCTCGGGTACACCCCGTCGTCGGCGGTCGCGGTGGCGGGGACGGGCAAGATGCTGATCGTCGAGTTCCTCTTCACGTTCGCGCTGGCCTACGTCGTCTTGAACGTCGCGACGGCGGAGGACACCGAGGGCAACTCGTTCTACGGTCTCGCGATCGGCTTCACGCTCGCGGCCGCCATCCTCGCCGGGGGCGCCATCTCCGGGGGCGCGTTCAACCCGGCGGTCGCGATCGGCGCGACCGTGATGGGCCTGTTCTCGTGGGCG